>NZ_JAFEUN010000019.1 GCF_016900895.1 Parashewanella hymeniacidonis | reverse complement strand
GGTGTTTTGTTCAGAATCGCCATTTTATTTTGATAGTTGTCGTGGTTGACTTATTATCTCAAAAATAAAGCTTTTCTCCTCAGATTTTTCTTCTTAATTTGTTACCCATGTTTGATGGGTTCCCACTTAAGCTCTGAATCAGTGTTAGCTTTCACTCAACAATTAATACTGAGCTGTAAACAAATTCAAAAACAAGAGATGAGTAAGAATGAAAAACCACAAACAGTTAAGTCATTATACAAATTAAGACAAGAGTTGAACTCAATCAATACACAGATATTCATTGCCCTTTCAAACAATAAAAATCAATATAAAAAGGACTGGTCACTGCACATTAAGAACCAATTGAGTACGCTTGGTATTAGTCAAACTCAATTAGATGCACTCCTCACCTCACTTAATTCATTAAGAAAAAAATAAAGCATAAACCACCATGACAACCATAGTGACAGCAAAGACTATCCGAGTTACCCGCAACTTTTTTGGTTCGCTCAAAAACGGCCTTAACACACCACCAGCGATTAACCACACCAATCCCGCCGTCGTGGCAACGAGCAAGCATCCTAAGGCGGTCATTAAATAGCTCATAGTTACGGTTTTATAAGGAATAAAAATTGAGCAAAGACAGCTAGAAATGATGCATAAATTTTAGGGTTGAGCAAATTAAGAATAAAGCCTTCTTTGAAAACAGGGGCGTCAATATCATTATCATTAGATAAAGCTGGAGCAGACGCCATTTTATAGGCCAGATATAGAATATAGAGCGCTCCTATGCTCTCACAGATCAATTTGGCATATGGATAATGCTCAAACAATGCAGCTAAGCCAAAGGCAGTAAGCGTTATGACTATACTCAGCCCACTCAGAATGCCTAATAAGAAAGGAATGCCTTTTTTTACACCAGAAGTCGCACCAACAGCCGCAAGAGCCAAGCATGCGGGGCCAGGAGAACCCAATAACATGAGTGCTGTGAAAACCAGTGAAACCCAGGCTTCAAGCATTATGCTCCTCCACTAGAACGATAAATGTATTAATTAAAATACATCTAAATAAAACCATGACCCATTCCATAATACATTTTCTCTGATGTTTTATTCGTTAAGAAAAGAATAAAGCGTAAATCACCATCAGGACCATTATTACAGCAAAGGTTATCCGTGTGACTCGCAACTTTTTAGGATCACTTAAAAACGGTCTTAATATTCCACCAGCCATCAACCAGAGCGTATCAACAAACACTGCAACAAAAAAACATCCAACTGCTGTCATCATGTAGCTTGTAACTTCAGTAGTATAAGGCAATAGAAATTGAGCAAAAACCGCTAAAAATGCAGCATACGCTTTGGGGTTCAGTAAGTTTAGAATAAAGCCATCTTTGAAATCTGGTACTTCGATATCATTTGCGTTTGATAAAGCAGGAGCCGATGCAATTTTATAGGCTACATACACGATATATATCGCACCTAAAACTTCACATACCAACTTAGCATATGGATAATGGTCGAATAACGTTGCTAGACCAACAGCTGCAAACGTAATAGCAACCACTAAACCGCTTAATATCCCCATTAAAAAAGGAATACCTTTCTTTACGCCTGCAGTTGCACCAACGGCGGCCAATGCTAAAGGTGCAGGACCTGGAGAACCTAATAGCAATAAGGACGTTAAAACCAGTGAAATCCATGCTTCGAGCATTATGCTCCTCCTGCTAAATCAATAAACGAACCCGTTACGAATGATGCTTCGTCAGACAATAGCCAAGCGATCGCTTGCGCAACTTCTTCTGGTTTTCCGCTTCGACCTAGTGGTAATGATTTACCGGTGCGAATGGCTCTATCAGATTCACCGCCATCGGCATGAATGCCCGTTTCAATCAAACCTGGCCGAACGCAATTTACTCGAATATTTTGTGGCGCCACCTCTAAAGACAACCCTTTCGTTAATGAATCAATCGCACCTTTAGACGCAGCGTAATCAATATATTCATTGGGAGCCCCTAGGCGCGAAGCTGCAGAACCCACATTCACAATTGCACTGCCGCTTTTCATTGTTGCTAGTGCAGCTTTGCTGCATAAAAAGTAACTGGTGACATTATTTGAAAGAATATGATTAATACGATCTTCTGATAACTCAACAAGTTGGGATTGTTTTTGTAAAATACCGACATTATTAACCAAGTGAGTAACGGCCCCTAACTCGGCATTTGTGAAATCAATTAGCTTGTTAACTTCGACTTCTTTTGAAACATCAGCTTGAAAAGATTTGGCAAAACCGCCCTGTTGAGAAATGATATTAACTAAGCTTTCAGCCAACTTACGATTGTTTTTATAATTAATGCAGATTTTATAGCCTTTTTTGGCAAGTAATAATGCCGTTGCGGCACCTATCCCTCTACTTGCTCCTGTAACCACGACAACTATATTCATGTATCTCCTTGTTAAATTGTGGGGTGCAGATTGTAACACGAACCATAATATTGTTTTTTGTAAGAGAGAATGAAAGCTCACCTACCCACTTCGACCTTTGTCTAATTTCCAAACTATAAGGTTTCACTACACTGAACCGACAACGGATGAAAGTTAAAGTGGGTGTGAATATGAGTTACCAGGAAGAGTACCTTCAATCAATTGAGAACTCCGAAGCGTTTTGGCATCAGAAGGCGGGATTAATTGACTGGTATAAATCACCTAAGCGACCTTTATCTCAAGATGCTGAAGGTTTTCATCGGTGGTACGCTGATGGTGAGCTTAACACCTCTTATTTAGCACTCGACTACCATGTTTCACAAGGTCGTGGTGATCAAGATGCCATTATCTATGATTCTCCAGTAACCAATACCATAAAAAAAATTACCTATTCTGAACTCACTGAGCAAGTCGCTAAATTTGCTGGCGCATTACAAAGTTTAGGCGTCGAAAAAGGCGATCGTGTTGTCATTTATATGCCCATGGTGCCAGAAGCAGCAGTGGCGATGCTAGCCTGTGCCCGTCTAGGCGCAGTGCACTCCGTGGTCTTTGGTGGCTTCGCCCCGCACGAGTTAGCCGTTAGAATTGAAGACGCTACACCTAAAGTGATTGTTTCAGCCTCTTGTGGTATCGAAGTAGATAAGGTTCTACCGTATAAACCATTATTGGATGATGCTATCGAGCAATCAGAGCACAAACCGTCTCATTGTGTCATTCTTCAACGTCCACAAGTGAATGCTGAATTAATTGAAGGGCGTGATTTAGATTGGGCAGAACTGACCTCTAAAGCATCACCTGCCGATCCTGTTGCCTTGAAAGGTACTGATCCTCTTTATATTCTTTATACTTCAGGTACAACAGGAAAACCGAAAGGTGTTATGCGTGATAATGGTGGCCATGCCGTAGCATTACGCTACTCAATGGACACCGTTTATGGCGTTGAACCCGGTGATGTATATTGGGCAGCCTCAGATGTTGGTTGGGTCGTCGGCCATTCATACATTGTTTATGCCCCTCTTTTAACGGGCTGCACAACCATTATCTATGAGGGTAAACCAGTCAAAACGCCAGACGCAGGAGCCTTTTGGCGAGTATGTGCTGAGCATAACGTAAAAACAATGTTCACTGCGCCCACGGCCTTTCGCGCCGTTCGCAAGGATGATCCTGAAGCTGAGTTTCTAAAACAATATGATCTCAGTAAGTTAGAACGTTTGTACCTCGCCGGAGAACGTTTAGATCCGCCAACTTACCACTGGTTACAAGAAAAGACAGGTTTACCACTCGTTGATCATTGGTGGCAAACGGAGACAGGTTGGCCTATTGCAGCGAACCCTGTTGGCCTTGAAATGATGGAAACAAAGCCCGGATCAGCAACCGTGCCTGTACCGGGTTTCAATATTGATATTTTGGATGAGTCAGGTGAAAAACTTACGACGAACGAACAAGGTTTTGTCGCCATTCAACTGCCGTTACCACCAGGTTGCTTACCGACCATTTGGGGCGATTCTGACCGTTTTCGTCGTTCTTATTTGGAACAGTTCCCTGGTTACTATGTTTCTGGTGATGGTGGTTATATCGATGATGATGGCTACTTATTCATTATGGGCAGAACCGATGATGTGATTAATGTCGCCGGCCACCGACTTTCAACTGGTGAAATGGAAGAAATTGTTGCCTCACATCATGCTATTGCAGAGTGTGCAGTTATTGGCGTACAAGATGAACTTAAGGGTCAACTACCACTCGGGCTCGTCGTATTAAAAGATGGTATTGAGCTTCAACATCAAACCATTCAAAAAGAGTTAGTACATTTAGTTCGAGAACAAATTGGTGCTATTGCCTGCTTCAAAACAGCTCTGATTGTCGAAAGGCTACCCAAAACTCGCTCAGGTAAGATTTTACGCAAAGTGTTGAGGCAAATTGTTGATGGGCAAGAGTATGTCATTCCATCAACCATTGACGATCCAGCAATACTTGATGAGATTAAACAACAGCTACGTCCCTTTTAAATAGATCACTGAATAGTCTCATGGGTATAAATTCACTTTTTGAAATATTTGTTACAAAGTTTAGTGGATTTGACTAGCTCTGCCCCCTCGATTCGTGGTAAAAAAATAGATTACTTATTTTAACCCTCAAGCCAGTAGCTGTCTTGAGGGTTTTCTACATCAGCTATTCATACTTAATGAATGGCAAAAAACAACAACAGAATGGGAGAACCCAAATGAAAGGTTCGAGAATCAAGCCCTTAGTCAGCGCTATTACTTTAGCGTTAGCCTTAACAGCTTGCGGTAGCGAAGAAACAGAAGACAAAGCAACGCAAGGTGCAACCAAACCTGCTAAAGCTGTAGAGCAAGTTGCAGCCAAGCAAGCTGACAACCCATTCTTCAAGCCATACGACACTTTCTTTGGCATGCCTGATTTTGCAAAAATCAAAGAAGAACATTACCTTCCAGCATTCAAAGAAGGCATTAAACAGCAACGTGCTGAAATTGATGCTATTGCCAATAACACTGACGAGCCTACATTTGCGAACACCATTGAAGCAATGGAGTTTTCAGGTAACTTAGTCTCTAAAGTTGCGAGTGTTTTTTATAACTTAACTGGCGCAGATACTACTGACAAACTTCAAGAGCTTAGCAAAGAAGTTTCTCCAATGCTCTCATCACTAAACGATGATATCTACCTAAACGATAAGCTGTTTCAGCGTGTTAAATCAGTTTACGAGCGCAGAAATGCACTCAATCTAAATACGGCACAAACTCGCCTTTTAGAGAACAGCTATAAATCATTCACTCGTGGCGGTGCAAACCTGAACGAAGCGGATAAAGAAAAACTGCGTGACTTAAATGCTCAAATCGGCAAGCTAAACCTTAAGTTTGGTGACAACCTACTTGCTGAAACAAACGCATTTGAAATGGTTATCGACAACAAGGAAGACCTTGCAGGTTTACCTGACGATGTCATCGCAAGTGCGGCTAACATGGCTACTAAACGTGGACATGAAGGCAAGTGGGTATTCACTACGTCACGCCCATCTATCACGCCGTTTTTAACTTATGCAGACAACCGTGAATTACGTGAAAAAATCTACAAAGGTTATATCGAGCGCGGTAACAACGACAATGCGAATGACAACAAAGAAACATTAGCAAAAATCGCAGCATTACGTGCTGAGCGTGCTCAATTAATGGGTTATAAAACTCACGCCGATTTCGTATTAGAAGAGCGTACCGCTAAAACTGCAGACAATGTTTATAAACTGCTAAACCGTATCTGGCCTGCTGCCTTAGCACAAGCAAAAGCTGAAGCTGCTGACATTCAAAAAATGATTGATGCAGACGGTGGCAAGTTCAAAGTTGCGGCTTGGGATTGGTGGTATTACTCTGACAAAATTCGTGTTGCTAAATACAGCTTTAACGAACAACAAACTCGTCCATATTTCTCATTAGAAAATACGCTTAAGGGTGTGTTCTATACGGCTAACCGCCTATACGGCATAACAGTTAAAGAGCGTACTGACTTGCCTAAATACAACGAAGAAGTTCGTACTTGGGAAGTTTACGACAAAAACGATGAGCTGATGGCTGTATTCATGGGTGACTACTTCATTCGTGATAGCAAGCGTGGTGGTGCGTGGATGAATTCTTACCGTCAACAATACAACATGAATGGTGTTGATTCTAAACCTATCATCGTTAACGTATTGAACTACCCTCGCCCAGCTGAAGGTGAGCCAGCATTATTAACGTTTGACGAAGCAAGCACATTATTCCATGAGTTTGGTCATGCATTGCACGGTATGCTTTCAAAAGTAAACTACCGCTCACAAGCAGGTACTTCTGTACCGCGTGACTATGTTGAGTTCCCATCTCAAGTAATGGAGAACTGGATGACTCAGCCTGAAGTGTTAGCGCAGTTTGCTAAGCACTACAAAACAGGTGAAGTTATTCCACAAGAGCTTGTAAATAAAATTCAAGCTGCAAGCAAATTCAACCAAGGCTTTGCCACCGTTGAATACATGGCTGCAACGCTACTTGATTTAGATTGGCATACACTGACTGATACTAAGCCTCAAGATGCTGCTGCATTTGAAACTGCATCAGTTAAAAAAATGGGCTTAATTGGTGAGATTGCACCGCGCTATCGCAGCACGTACTTCTCGCACATTTTTGCAGGTGGTTACAGTGCTGGTTACTACAGCTACATTTGGTCTGATATCTTAGGTGCTGACGCATTCGAAGCGTTTAAAGAAAACGGTATCTTTGATAAAGCTACAGCGGAAGCTTTTATGGGTACCGTTCTTTCACAAGGTGGAAGTGAAGATCCTATGAAGCTGTATAAAGAGTTCCGTGGTAAAGAAGCTGGTATCGAGCCATTGCTTCGTAGCCGTGGTTTGCTAGCTCAGTAATTTAACTCATTTGATGATGAGTACTTTTATTTGAGATTATTCAAATAAGCACGGCTCAAACTTGATGAATTTTATAAATCCGATACCAGATTTTCTGATATCGGATTTTTTATGCGTCAATGATCGTATTACCATCGAGCGAAGGGGCTTCAGAGTGAGGCGCAAGTTTGAAGTACTATCGGGATAACATAAAAACGTGCAACAAAAAATTATGGTGTCGGTGGACAATAAAATTCAAATAAAACAATAAAGCTTAAAACTTTTCGGGCTGTTTAAGCTGGCAATCACCTTCATTTTAACCAGCTTCTGCCCCAAACCTTTATAGGTTTCAATGAGCTAAATTCAAAATAATATCGTCATTCCCACTTATCTATAGTGAGAATCCAGCGCCTTACCTTATTGATTTGAAACATCGCGTTAAATGCTTAAACAGCAAAACTTCTATGAAGTTTATAAAGTCGTGGGGCTGCACACCACACCGCCAAAAGGGGAATTCTTCAGCAAATTCCCCTTTGGAAACCCCAGTGCCGCCCCGCAAAGTTAAACGTAATTCCTCTTATGGCAAAAAATAACTAACGCTTCCTATGGTGCATCTGATAGGCAGGACGCTTGAATGTCGTGAAGCACATGGATGTGCTATAACGACCATGCACCCCAGAATCTAGCGCAGCGTCCATGCTGCGCATACGCTATTTTTAACCAACTGGGAATTACAACTTTGCCATGGGGAACTGTTGCAGCCCTCAACGTTATCTGAAATTACTGGCTTGGTTTTGCCCCAAATGTAAGCTTGCGACTAAATAAATCCTACTTGGAAAGTCTAATTTTACTTCAGTAAAATCCAAGCACATTTGAGATGGATATTTTGTTAGAACACTCAGTTATTCAGTGGGGTATAACTTGCGGCTTTTAACTTAGAAGTTTGCTTCCCTTTACCAAAGTAGGCAACGAAAGGAGTTAGTCTTTTCATGTCTGTTGAAATTAAGAATTTTTCATCAGAGTTAGTTCTACTAGTCAAGTGTAATATAATATCTGAACTCCTATCACTTTTTACTTGTACTTCGAATACTAGTTTTGCTGTCGCTGGGTTGATATGTGAAACTTTAGATAATTGTTCTGGTTTCATATTTCTATCGAAACATGTTGCGTCAGAAAAACGCAAAACGCACAAGTTATGGTTACCCAACATGGAGTCAATATCTTCAGGCTTAACAAGGTCTTTTATTATTTGTTCTCTTGTATTTTCAAAAAAACCAACACAAGTTCCGTTGCCTTCATCTGTGAAATCAAATTTAAACTCATAAGTTCCTGGCGCATTGCAAATACAATTTAAGCAACATAAAGCTACGTTGTTTTCAGATGAAGCCCTTTCTACGTAAGAGCCACTTAAATTTTTAGCTACTGTAATATTTCCAACAATATACTTCGGGCAAAACCCCACTATTTCAGGCCAGCTATAATCAGACATAGACAGCCTTTGGATTTCTGTCATTATAGTAGGATGTTGAGGCCGATGCACCTCGGGAGATTCCAGTTGTGGGGCAGTAAATTCTCCATGAAGGAGAGTAATCTTTTTTTCCATTCCTGCATAGAATCCGACTAAGGGTCTCAAAGGTACAGAAACATTAGAGAATACAGGCTGCCCATTAGGGTGGGCTTTATCGCAAAGTTGAGGTCTGTTGTCGACAGTAAACCATATATCAGCTTTATTTTTTGTCACAGTTATTTTCATTTCCACCGAAGTTCCTTGCTCCCAGAATTTATCAACCTTTATCCCTTTAGCCTCTTTTCCATTTTGATAAACCCTGCCATGAAAGGAACGAATGCAATGCACCTTTGAACTCGCATAAATATTATTACCCGCTCTATTTACTGCATCAATTAACTCTAAAGCCGAAAGTGTTAAATCAACATTGGGTACAACCCCTATGCAACAACTGGCTCCTTGGTCACGTTCCACAATGAAGAGGAAGGTATATTCACCAGGTAAATACACTACTGAATTAATTAACCCTATTGCATTGCCATGGTAATTTTCAGGACGAGTTAATACATTATTAACACCTTCGTAAAAACCTATATCTGTACTACCTTCTGTTTGGCTTTTATCAAATGCAACCGTATCAGGAAAAGAGAAATAGTCCGATTTATCTTGTAAGGCTGATGTTTTGGTGATCGCCAAAGATGCTGACGCAGACGAGGAATGACTGTCAATGGTTGATGGAACTTCCGGTGAGTGGTATTTCAACCTAACAGTAACGTTTCGGAGTTTTTGATGTGCTGGAGTTCCACATTGTTGTCTTTGTGTTAATCTATAGATACTTCGAATAAAGTCATTACACTTTGTATCTTCAAATAAAGTCGTTTCACTGCTCTTATCTTTAGGTATTTTAAATTCAACAATTATTGACGCATCTTCCGCCGAACATACAAATAAACGAATAACTCTACAGGTTTCCCCCCCTTCATTAAGTGTTTCACTCGTTATGCTGAAATTACGTTGTATATCCATTGGTAATTGTTCTAAAAGTTCTATAAAACCTTCTAGGTAGATACTGCATGGATATTTTGTGTATTCAGCTTCTTCCTTACCTGCTAGTTTAAGATAGCCTAGCACCAAGCCAATGGATGTTTTTGTTCTTTCATGGTCTTTATAATCCATGAACTTCAGATTTTTTAAAATGTCTACATCTGCCATTTTGGAAAAATCAATTGGCTGTTGGCAAGAGGCTAAACTTAAAGGGTATACTCTAGTATCAGGAAAAGCTGCACTCATAAATCTTCACTCCACATTCCTAATGTAACGTTTTAAATACGACGTCTGGTTCAGGCAGCTCTATGCTGATATCACCTACAATCTAGTAAATTAACGCAGCTCATAAGTTATAAATAATGAATTTTATTTAACCTCTGTAGGATTAACAAAATTCCATCAGGAATATCTAGGTAGAGTTACGAGTCAAATGTAATAACCGTGATCTGTAAGTTTGGGAGACCGTTTATCTTTCATTTAAATGTTATTTGAGGAAGTTATATCCAGTTAATTGTGATGCTATTATTTATCAAATTAGGAAAGACTTAGCGTAATCTGAGCCCTACTTAGAGTATTTAACCTAACTCATTTCTGGCAAACTTTTATCCGACAAAAGTGAGTTTCGAACTTCGGAAGTAAAAAGTTTCAAACTTTAATGTCCTCCAGCATATGAAAATCTTTCGCCTTGTCCTTCGGGAGTTTTTCAGCGGCTAAACTACTCTGAGTGGGTCACATTTGATTACATATCGAGAATGGAGTGAAATACAGCTTTCATTTAAAAAGGCTTAGACCTATGCCAGTCAGGATTACTGACTGGCATTTTCAAATGAAATCTCTAATGATGAGAAGTCACTATTTATAATTTAATACCAAGCTTTTTAAGATCTTTCATTGCTACTTTACTTGGAAGTGCAACATAGCCATCTTTCTCAACAACTTTTTGACCTTGTTTAGACAATATATAGCGTAAATACTCACGCTGCATTGGGTCTAAATCCTTGTTCGGATGCTTGTTTACATAAACATATAAGTAACGCGAAAGTGGGTAAGTACCGTTAGCAGCATTTTCAGATGTTGCTTTGATATACTTTTTGCCTTTCTTAGACAATGCCACTGCTTTTACGCCAGCCGTTTTATAACCGATACCTGAATAGCCAATAGCATTTAAAGATTGAGATGCAGACTGCACTACAGATGCAGAACCTGGTTGCTCGTTAACATTCGCTTTGAAATCACCTTTACAAAGTGCTTTCTTTTTGAAGTAACCGTAAGTACCAGAAACTGAGTTGCGGCCGTATAACTGAATGTCTTTTTGAGCCCAGTTACCTTTCAAACCAACATCACCCCAACGCTTAACGTCTTTACCACCACACTTGTGAGTAGAAGAAAAAATGCCATCGATTTGTTGAATGCTTAATCCCTTCACTGGGTTATCTTTGTGTACAAAAACAGCCAGAGCATCAATTGCAACACGAACGGCTGTTGGCTTATAGCCATAATGCTTTTCAAATGATTCAACTTCATTAGGCTTCATTTTACGGCTCATTGGACCAAATTGAGACGTACCTTCAGTTAATGCTGGAGGTGCAGTTGAAGAACCTGCTGCTTGAATCTGAATGTTTACGTTTGGATAAAGTTGTTGAAACTCTTCAGCCCATAGCGTCATCATGTTTGCTAAAGTATCAGAACCAACAGAAGATAGATTACCAGAAACACCACTGCTCTTCTCGTAAGTCGGCAATTTAGGGTCGATTGCTGCTGTAGAAGCTACAGAGAATAGCCCAGCTGCAGTTAAAGTCATAGCGCCGACAAGCCTTGTCAGTTTCATTTTATGCTCCAAAGTTATGTAGAGTTATTTTCAAAACAACATCAGTATCAATTGCAACGATGACAATTCTATTTCCATTAGGTTACATTTAAATGACAATTTGACATTTTTACTACACATTTATGTCAGTTCGTGTCGCATTTTGGGCCTTAAAAAAACGAAAAAGCTCTGAATAAAATCAGAGCCTTATAAATATTAAGCTAGGGATACTGGAATCAGTAACATTTTGATAGTAAAACTGACCTCTGTATTTTAATCCGTAGTGCGACTCATTTTATGTAGTCATAAGTGTTTCAGCTCGTAATAGTTAATCTACTTTGGGCTGAAACAACAACGAAATACGCATAAATAGTTGTGCTGAAGAGGTTTGCTTATCCCTCGCTCAGATTAGATTACTCAATCAAATGGGTTGGTATTACAAAGCTGAATGTACTGCCTTTACCTAGCTCACTTTCAACAGAAAGCTCACTGTGATGGTGGCTCAATGCATGCTTCACGATAGATAAACCGAGCCCCGTACCTCCGCTTTTTCTTGAGCGAGCATCATCTACCCGGTAAAAACGTTCAGTCAAACGAGCGATGTGTTGAGGAGCAATACCGTATCCAGTATCTTGAACACTGAATTCAGCCCCGGTTGAAACCAACCGCCATGAAACGGTTATAGTGCCCCCCTCATCCGTATAACGTATTGCGTTAGATACAAGGTTACTACAGGCACTTCTGAGTTGAAGCTCATCGCCATGAGGGTCAATCGAGTCATCGTAATCAAATTTCAAAATATAATTGCCTTGAGCGAGTGCTTCTGCTTCCTCTTTAAGTGTTTTCATAAGCTTAGACATCGAAATGGTATGCTTAAGATCAATATCTACAGCATCTTCAATACGAGAGAGAACTAACAATTGTTCCACCATAGACTTCATCCGCTTTGATTGCTGCTGCATCAAACTTAGGGCATGATGATTCATATCCCCTTCAGGAATGGTGTCTTGCATCATTTCCAGATAGCCTTGCAAAACAGTCAATGGTGTTTTTAATTCATGAGACACATTCGCAACAAACTCTCTTCTCATGCCTTCCAATTGTCTGATTCTTGAAATATCACGGGCTATTAACAATAGTTGCCGATCACCATACCCCATCAATCTAATCTCAAGTAAATGAGAATCTGAAGCTGGGGAAGGCAACTCTAGTGGCTCATCAAACTTTGCTTTCCTTAAGTAAGACGCAAAATCCGGATGCCTGATTAGGTTGTTAATTCGCTGCCCGTTATCCTGAGGCCAAACTAAACCTAAACTTAATTGTGCAAGCTTATTACACCAAACAATGTTTAATTCAGAGTCGAGTACTACTGCGGCATCGGGTAATGCTTCAGCACCTTGTCGAAATCGTGCTAAGAGTGAAGCCAGCTGTCCGACTCTTCTACGATTTTTCCCTTGAAGGCGATAAATACCATTGAACACACCTTCCCACGTTCCACTGCCTTGAGGTGGCGTAAGTCTTCTATCAAGCCATAACCAATAATTTAAACGAGATAATTGGCGATAATTCCAAAAGAGTAAGATTAGGCTACCGATAAGTAGAGATAAAGTGATGTGACCAATCAGGACGCCGACCAACAGGAAGACCAAAAAGAACACCACTAAACGGGTCACTAATCGATATCCTGAATAAGATTCGTACATATAAAGTTCTCGAAATGTTTCAAGAAAAGTTAAAGACTATTTAATCATGTTAAATTGAATAATCTTTAATGAAAATACTTTTTTATTTGTTTTTACAGTCGTGCCGAAAAACGATAGCCCGCCCCGCGGACAGTTTGAATTAAGCGATCATGCCCAGAAGGCTCAACCGCCTTTCTCAAACGTCGAATGTGTACATCAACGGTTCTATCTTCCACATACACATTCGTGCCCCAAACGTTATCTAGGAGCTGCTCTCGACTATAAACACGCTCAGGGTGTGTCATGAAAAAGTGCAATAAACGAAACTCTGTTGGTCCCATATCCAGTACTTGTTCACCAACACTTACTCTGTGACTGATTGGGTCTAGCATTAAGCCTTGCACATCTATCGATTCTTCCAGACGTGTAGGTGCCGTTCTTCTTAACACTGCTTTAATACGTGCAACGAGTTCTTTAGGAGAAAAAGGCTTCGTGATGTAATCATCAGCACCCACTTCAAGCCCTTTAACTTTGTCTTCCTCTTCACCACGAGCTGTTAGCATGATGATTGGAGTCTGACGGGTAAATTCATCTTGCTTTAAATGCTTTGCAAATTGAATTCCACTACCACCAGGAAACATCCAATCTAGCAATACTAGATCTGGGTAGGGTTCTTGAATTGCAGATACGGCTGAATCATAATCTTCAGCTGATATTGTGCTGAAGCCGTGTTGCTCAAGAACAAAGGTTAACATTTCCCTGATTGCGAGCTCATCTTCGACGATCAAAATCCTTGCTGTCATTTCTCGTTCTCTATCATTGAGTTGATTTGGTTATATCTTATTAAAAGAAACAAATATGACACTATTATTAAAAAGCTTACTGATTTGTTTCATTTTTGTTCAATTTTTATGAAACACAGTTTTTTCAGCATTAATTTAAAGTAAAAAACGATCGCTAGATACAAAAAGAGGCCTTTCGGCCTCTATTCTATGTGCGCTTAAAACTTATGTTCAATACCAACACCATAGTAATTGCTATCTACACTTTCACCTTCATATTGGCGAGTGGTATAAAACGCAAACACTTTCGTCGGCTTAGCTAACTTGTAATCTGCGCCAACAGACCATGAATCACCTTTGTCTTCCATATCTTGACGTTGTAATTTCAAGGTTGTTTTATCAATGGTGTATGCAGCACTTAATACGTAACCGTTCGTGCTTTCACTTCCTATCTTAATAGACTCTTGTTGCTGGAACATACCACCAAGCTTCAACGCACCGATTTTACCTTGAACAGTAGCACGAAGAATATCATAACCAGCAACATCTGAATCATACGCTACAGATGCGAATACTTTAGACTTCTTAAGTTTTGAGTCACCGTACATAGCAGTAACGCCGAAACCGTCACCTTCATACATATACGTTTTGTCGTCTTTTAAATAAGTGGCTTTTTGCTTACTGTCACCTTCGGCTACATAAGTCGCACCAAATTTAAAGCCAGAGAAGCTAGGCGTATAATAAGTCACAGTTTGCGCTAAACGGTTATCACCTTTGAAAAGCTTTTTAATGTCGCCATCTAAATCGTTAAATAAATCAATTTTACCTTGTGATTTCTTAGTTACCGTATCGTTACGACCAACCATAACAGTACCAAAACCACCTCTTAAACCTATAAATTGATTACGAGCTTCAAAATTATCTTTGTCATCAGAACTGACATCTACTTCATATTCAATTGTATAGAAAGCTTCAAGGTCATTACCTAAATCATAAAAACCTTTGACACCTAGACGTGAAGCATTACTTTGAATTTTAGTTTCATCTGCTGAAGAGGTATCAATCTTTTGAGCGGTAACATTCAATTTACCGTATACACTGACTACATCACCAGCAAACGCTGATGCAGAAAATAGAGATACTACTGCTGAAGCCAAAAGAGTTTTGTTTAGCGCCTTCATTTTTATTTCCTTGTGATGACGATTTCATCTTATTACATCGTTTAGATGCGACAATTTTGCAATGTTTATGTTTCAGTTTTATTGCAAAGTAGAAATATTATATTCTTATTAGTGAAACAAAACATTCATTGAAGATACATTTAATTGTTAATAATCGTGTATTGAGTAAATCAAAATTAAATTATCCTAAAGGCCGCTTATTTGAGGTAGAATTCATTTTTTATAAGTTAGAGTCTGAATTTCTATGTGGTTTAAAAACCTGACAATTTATCGCTTCAACAAGCCTTTTTCTGTTGATACAGAGCAACTTGAGTCTTCTTTAGAGGCTTTCACATTTAGCCCATGTTCAAGCCAAGACATCAGTAAGGTTGGTTTCTCAAATGCACTCGGAAAATTAGGGCAAACACTTGTTCATTCTGCGAACGGTAACCACTTAATCTCGATCACAAAGGAAGAAAAGCTTCTGCCTGCACAGGTTATTAAAGAAGCTTTAGAAGATAAAGTTGCCCAACTAGAAGATCAAGAAAACCGTAAAATCACCAAAAAAGAAAAAGACTCGATGAAAGATGAGATCATCATGACGCTATTACCGCGTGCATTTTCTCGTCGCAGTCAAATTCGTGCGTTAATTTTGTCTCAACAAAATCTCGTTCTGGTCGATTCTTCGAGTGCAACTAAAGCTGAAGAGTTATTAGCATTACTCAGAAAAGCGTTGGGTAGCTTGCCAGTAATTCCTCTAAGCTTCACTCAACCTATTGAAAATACTCTGACAAACTGGTTAACCGAAAACTCAGTGCCTGCAGCATTTGAAGTACAAGATGAAGCAGAGCTTAAATCCGACTCTGATGAAGGTGGGATAGTACGCTTCAAACAACAAGAGTTATTTGAAGAAGAAGTACTTGCACACTTAGAAACAGGGAAGCAAGTTCATAAATTAGCGTTACATTTCGGGAATTCGATTTCGTTCGTTTTGCAGTCTGATGCGAGCATGAAACGTTTAAAGTTCTCTGAAGAGTTTAGAGCGAATAATGACGATGTCGGCAATGAAGATCCGCTCGCTAAAATGGATGCTGACTTTGCTTTGATGTGCGGTGAATTGTCGGCTTTGTTAGATTCATCAATACAAGCGCTAGGTGGTATTGAAGAAAACTAGATGCTGCTTATCTTTGTGGATTAAATTTTGTGCTATTTGAGCGTTTACCCTATTTAAGGCGTGGACAGTGAACTCAGCCATCAAAGTAAACGGGTCACAACACAGAACAGTGAATGCTCAAAAGCATCGAAGACAGCGTAAACTGGTCGTTTTTTCACAGCTATCGTTGAAAAAACAATTACCAAAGATAAACAGCCCCTATTCTTGCTCTACTTGGATCAGAAACAATCCGTTTCTGGTCCAAAATAACATTCTAAAATCGACCTGACTTTCTTGCTAAAAATATATGACGATATTTTATGTGTGCTTTTAAGTAAATTCTGATTTATATTTCAATTAATCGTTTAAACATTATACAAAGTAAGTTTAGGGTAGGAGCTTTATTTAAATGGGGTCCTTTTTTACACTAAAAACTAAATACATCGTCCTCACTTTACTGTGTTGTATTGCTTACTATGTTTTTACAGTGACACTCCCACTTGGCATTGTGCAAGATATGCTGACGGACATCATTTTGGTAATGCTTCTTTACTGCTTACTCAGAATCTTTTTAAGAATGCCAATCAGAGTGCTCGCTTTGATTGCGCTTGGCTTATCGCTTTCTATTGAGTTAGCCCAGTTCTTCCAATATTTGAGCCTCATTGAAATTCAAGAGTCCCCTTTAGCTTGGGCAATTACCACAAATCATTACCAACCTGTTGAACTGCTTGCCTATCTATTTGGATACCTTCTCATCATTTTCACTGCCTATGTTGAAGCCCAATATAAGCTCTGGAAAAAACACAGAACAAACTTAGATAGCTGAAATTAAAACTCAGTTTTCATTGACTAGGAAGATTTTTAATTTTTTTTGCTCTAATGTCTCGTGGTATCATAGCGTGATAAATCTCACAAAATTACTCTTTACCTTACAATTTCATAAAGTCTAAAGGAGGCTCAATGCAAGCCCTCGTTGCTGTCGTTATGGGTTCAAAAAGTGACTGGCCCACTATGCAAGCTGCCACTGAGATCATGGATAAACTTCAAGTTCCTTACCATGTTGAAGTCGTATCTGCTCACCGCACTCCCGAAAAACTCATGAGTTTTTCTGAAACTGCTGCTGATAACGGTTTTCAAGTAATCATTGGTGGTGCAGGTGGTGCTGCACATTTGCCGGGAATGATCGCATCTAAAACTCGCTTACCCGTTTTAGGTGTTCCAGTTCAGAGTAAAGCGCTTTCAGGCATGGATAGTTTGTTATCTATTGTTCAAATGCCTAAAGGTGTTGCAGTAGGTACTTTAGCAATCGGTACTGCTGGTGCATTCAATGCAGGTCTATTGGCTTGCCAAATGTTAGCCAACAATGACGCTGAACTTGCTGCTCGAGTTGCGTTATTCCGTAAAGAGCAAACAGAGTCTATTCTTGAAAATCCAGACCCAAGGATATAACAATGACCTATAAACAACCTAAGCTTTGGGTTCTAGGGAATGGACAACTTGGGGCCATGATGTCCCATGCAGCTCAACCGCTTGCAGTCGAAGTTGAAACTGTTGATATCGTCAACCCTGATGACAGAGTTTTGCCGATTGAGCCTAACGACATCATAACAGCTGAACGCGAGCAATGGCCTGAGTCAGAGTTAAGTCTTCAACTCAGCGAGCATAAGAACTTTATTAATGGCAATGTTTTTTCAATTCTTGCTGATAGATATACTCAAAAAAGTTTACTCGACAAGCTCTCTGTACCAACTTCACCTTGGTTTTTAGTCGATGATGAACTTTCTGAAACGAAGCTTCACAGTACTTTGGGTAAACGAGTGCTTCTTAAGCGCCGAACTGGTGGTTATGACGGTCGTGGTCAACATTGGTTAAAACAGCAAGAAAAAACAACAATTCCTGCGGATTGGCGAAATGAAGCTATTGCGGAGAAAGGGATCAACTTCGACGAAGAAGTGTCATTAGTCGGTGCTCGCAAAAAAGATGGCACATGTGTCTTCTATCCGTTGACGTTGAACCTTCATCAAAATGGCATTTTGATTGTATCTATTGCTAATTTAGATCGCCTCTCTCATTTACAATCTCAAGCTGAAAAAATGCTTTCGAGCATTATGAATGACCTAGACTACATTGGTGTTATGGCAATGGAGTGTTTTAGAGTTGGTGACGATCTTCTTGTTAATGAGTTAGCCCCTAGAGTACATAACTCCGGCCACTGGACTCAAGCAGGATGCCATATTAGTCAGTTTGAATTACACGTTCGCACTTTGTACGATCTACCTATTCCAAGTTTAAACAGTGCATTTCCAAGTGCGATGGTAAATTTGATCGGTACTGAGTACGATAGTAATTGGTTAACGTTACCCAATTCTGAACTTTATTGGTATAACAAAAATGTGCGACCTGGTCGCAAATTAGGTCATTTAAATCTTTCAACCTCAAGTCATGAAGTGTTAAAAGCAAACATTCAAAACTTGATAGACTGGCTACCTGAACACTACTCAGAACCATTAAACTGGTTAAAAGAAGAGTTAAAGATATAGCGTAAAGTTTCAGATCACATAAACAATAAAGCACCTGCAACTTTGTGGGTGCTTTTTATTTCATTCGCCATTCAATAACCTAAGTCAAAATATCCCTGTAGCACTTTCGTGTTAAGCAGAGTAAAATATCGCTGTGCTCTGATTTCTTAATGATTTACTTCGTTTAATTAGTTAAATATAGAAGTCCAAAGCTAGCAGTTATTAAATTTAAATGGATGTTTTGAGTTGAAACAAAAAGATAACCTAAAAAGTAACCGGATTGATCGTTTAGAAATTCGGTATCATCTAATATTACTTTTACTACCGATTTTATTAATCACGGTCAGCTTTTATTTTCTTGCTCCCTTAGGTGACCACAACGTCATCGCAATTAGCTTGACCTGCTTAATCTATACAATAGGTTACAGCCTAACTTATTATCTGCATCAAGGACGTCTCAATAGATTATGGCAACATCTTGAGCATGTCATCAACATTAATGAAACTACGTACGAATTGGTCAGCTTATCCAATCAATACAAAAACCAACATGCATTTTTAGATGCTTTACTCAAAAAAGCAGTAACCTGCATCAATGGCGCAGAGATGGGAAGCATCATTTTATATGATCCAGAAACTCAAAAAATGCGCTATGAAGCTTCGCTGGGAATGAACAATAACTTGCTTAAAAAAGTCAGTTTTGAGTTAAAAGACTGCTTCCAGTTTCGACTCACAAATGGCAAATGTGATCGTGTGGTCGTAATTAACGACATGGGACTCACAAACGCAAATAGTGGGCTAAATAAAGACGATCAACAGACACTTCTTTCAGCCTCCTCCGCCCCTATTCATTCAACACTTTCTACACCCATTCATATTGATGGTCAGCTCTATGCCATGCTTAACTTAGACAGCAGTAGAATCAACGCTTTTAATGACTATGACAGTAACCTTGTTGCTATTTTGACCCAAGAGGCTTGCAATGCCATTAGCTTGTTTCAGAAGAACTTAGAGATCTATAAATTAGCCAACTTTGACCAACAAACCATGTTGAGTAATCGACAACATTTTGATCAGCTTCTCAAACATTGGCGATTCAAGCCCCATTTGCCTTCATTTATTATTGTTATGGACATGGATAACCTTAAGAACATCAATGACAGTTTAGGCCATCAAGCGGGTGATACAGCGATTTTAACACTTGCAAACGCTTTAAAAGAAAAGTGGCACAATGAAAGTTTAATTGGGCGCTTTGGTGGGGATGAGTTTGTGGTCGTTACCTATGGACCGCTTGCTAAAATCAAGTTCGAGTTAGAGCAGCTTCAAAAAGATTTGATTCAAGGCATTGGGGTTCAATTTAGTTATGGCATCGCAGCATTTAAACAAGATTGGCAAAGCGCATTTAAAGACGCTGATTCAGAAATGTATCTACAAAAGCATGCTAAAAAGAACTCATTGAAACATGAAATATATGACCAAGGTTTTTACAGTTAAATCAAAAAAGGCTATGTCATGTAGCCTTTTCATGCATCAACTTATCCGAAGAATAAACGCCATAGCCATGAGCGGTCTAATTCTTTTTGACAAGTTTTATACTGTTTGGCGTAACGATAAGAACGACTGCCAACTTTCTTAGCCACTTTCACGAGCCATTTCTTTTTCTTATAGCTACCTCGGCGATAACCGCCCCACCCTTCATGATAATTAAGGTATTGCAAACGAGCATTCCATTTAGATACGCCATTAATTTTATGAGTTTTGGTAATGAACCATCCCATAAAATCCATTGCGTCATCAAAATTACTGCGACTAGACCAACTGTTACCCGTTTCTTTTACATAATCATCCCATGTCATGGTCTTTGCTTGGGCATAACCATAGGCAGAGCTCTTACGGCCAATTGGTATAAAACCCAAAAAATAGTCCATTGGTGGTGCAGCATCATGTCGGAAAGAGCTTTCTTGATACATCATTGCAATAGGAACGTGTATTGGCACTCCCCACTTATCTTTTGCATCCTTTGCAGCCTCATACCAGTGGCGATGCTCTTTAAAAATTGAGCAAATATTATCTGGGTTTTTAGGCGGGGGTGTCGCACAACCAGTAAGGGTTGCACAGAGCACTAAACACAATAAACCTCTTATTGACATAAATAATCCTATTTTTTTACTGGATCTATTAAGCAAGTAAATGACTCTTTCTTCCACACATCAGGTTTCCAAAAACCGGAACTTTTAGCTGGCATGGTCAACTTAGGATTAAACAACGCTGCCAAATGATAACGTTTATCTTCATCCATACTTATTGTTAACGTCTTTGTTCCTCGAAACTTTAATGGAACAATTAAAGATGGTGCGCTAACTAATTCAGCTATGGTGATGGTATGTAGACCCACAGAGAGCTTATAAAAGGCTTGAGCTAAAACCGGCTTACCATCTATATGAGTGATCATGGCTGGGTATAAGTTTTTAGACTCAGGTGGAATAAGGTAACTGGCCACAGATGAGCAAGACTGCTCAAGTTGAGTACTTGAACAGCCTGTTAAGATAGTCAATGTAAGTAAAACAAATAGTTGTCTTATCTTCATCCTAAATAACTAAAATAGTCCTTTAAAAACTCATCAAAATCTTGATTGCCTCTAAACTCAATTTCACTCTGAGCCTTAAGAGATGATTCTGTTTCTAGCTCATAAGCCGCTTTTACATCATCAGATAATTCATAACCAGAAAAATACACATTGTATTCTTTAGCTAATGCGAATGCCCACTTACTCTGATCAGCATGTTCATCCACAAAGTGGTTAAGAATTTGCCCCGATAAAGTTTTGCTCGGTTGAATTGCCGCTCCACGCCAAAGATCTAATGAGTTTTTATATTCTTTAGAGCCTGAACCATCTAATATATCAGCGATTGACTCAAACTCTTCAAGCATTTCTAACAACCAAGCTTCAAGAGTAATCTCGTGCCCATTTCGCTTTAAAATTAGGCCAGGCTTTCTGCCCGAAATAATCACGGCATTCAAGTTTTCTTCCAGTTCGGCATCACCATCATCTGAAAGTGAATCTGACGGACTGAGCAGACAATGAAGCAAAAACAAATCAAGAAAGCGAACTTGATCTTCTGTGATACCAACCGCAGAAAACGGATTAATATCTAACGCTCTAACTTCAATATACTCTACTCCGCCACGTGCAAGTGCCTCTGAAGGCTTTTCGTCAAGCAGTGACACTCGTTTTGCTCGAATCGGAGAGTAGAATTCATTTTCAATCTGCAACACACGATCATTAAGTTGCCTATAATCTTCGCCAACCTTAACACCAATATCAGCAAAATTAGCTGATGGCATTCTGATCGCTTTTTTCATACCCTCAAGATATTCGCTCAATGAGTTATAACTAATACCTAACGAGCTTTGCTCTTTATTGGTATAGCCTAGGTCACTCATTCTCAATGAAGTAGCGTGAGGTAAGTAAAGGGTTCCTTTACCTGTCTTTTTAAAGGGGTATTTATTTTCATTACCCGATAAAAATGAACCACACAGTGCTGGTGATGCTCCAAATAAATAAGGTAGCACCCACATAACCCGGCGATAGTTTCGGATTAACCCGAAGTAAGACTCTGAAATAAAGTCTTTAAGTGAAGACGCTTTGTCGCTTTGCTCATAAAGACGATGCCATAACTTGTCGCTCACCGAAAAGTTAAAATGCAAGCCTGAAATGATCTGCATTTGAGCACCATAACGATGAGTCAAACCAGTGCGATACAGTTTCTTTAATTTACCAATATTCGAAGTGCCATAATCCGCAACAGGGATATTATTAATGTCATCGACAAAGCAAGGCATACTCACTGGCCAGAGGTATTGACCATTAATATTTTGAACCGTATAAGCATGAGTCTTATTTAGCTCGTCAAAGAGTTCTGGAATGCTCTCAAAAACAGGAGTGATGAATTCAAGTAAAGATTCACTGTAATCCGTAGTAATTCGGCTATGTGTTAATGCCGAGCCTAATGCTTTAGGGTGAGGATCTTTAGCTAGATGGCCATTGCTGTCAATTCTTAATGCTTCACGCTCAATACCACGTTTCATGCCTTTTAAGGCTTCACGTCCTTGTTCGTTTGCAAGACTAGCAACTAACTGACTGAATGTCTTCAATATGAACTTCTCTAATTGTTTAAGATGCTTATTAAGACGAGAGATTATACTGTTAGTCTCAATCTATGCATCAATAAATTGAAAATAATTTAATTTAACACCTCTTTATCGAAATGTGTTTAACGTGCACACCTTTAAATTGTAAGTTTTTAATTAGGGGCTGTTGATCTTTGTTTAATAATTCAGCTGAGCAATAAATCGCCTTAATCGAGGCGGAAATAGTGCAATTTAGTCATCTAAATAAACTATTTTTAACACAGAGTAAGGCGATTTAGACTCAGCCCGTAGGGCAATGGTTATTTTTAACGCTATCTGCATTGTCACTGCGCTCATTTAGAAGAACTAAATAACGCTTGTTCGGCTTTGCTATCGTCAAAAAATAATCATTGCTGAAAATATCAACAAAGATCAACAGCCCCTAGGAGTTAAGCAAACATAAGAAGTGAAAAATAGTAAGTCATTCCATTATACTGTCTGTAAATAATTAACTATATCACTTGAGTTTTAGGCCCAACATCTACAAGTAGCTTAACAATTTATAAGTTTTTTTCGTAATGGCTGACATAATAGGGTTCATTTTCAACTCACATTGAGTGCGTATTTCTAAACTATACTTTGGTGTGTATTGTAAAAATTGCTCTAATGTTTTAACCCATGCGTTGTCAGTGGCAATATGTAAACAATTCCAGCCTGTAAAGCCTCCTTGTTCGCAATAAAAACAAAATTACCTCAAACTAAACATCTGAAACATTTACTAACACTAATATTAACAATTTCACATTTTTCTTGATTAGGATCACACTATATTTTCCAATGGTTCTAGCCAATGAAACTAAAAACAACAATAAGCGTTTTAGCGCTATCTTTGTCTGCTGTGTTAGCAGGCTGTAACAGCACAACTACCCACTCACCGCAAGCCACCGCAGAAACTCAAGTTAAGCAATCTGAAAATGAGAAAGCCAATGCATTATTTGAACAAATGTTCATGGAAAATGTAATGGCAAGCCCAATGACACAGACTTACCTTGGTATCAAAAAAGACTACGGTAAGTGGGACGAGATGAGTGAGCAAGCGAGCCAAGAAGATTTAGCTCGAACTAAAGTTGACTTGCAAAAGCTTTCGAAAGTTGATCCATCAAAATTAGATGCTCAAACTCTATTAAGCTATAAGCTACTAAAGCAAAATCTTGAAAATCAAATTGCTGACTTTAAATGGCGCTACCATAGCTACCCAGTCAACCAAATGTATGGCGTACACTCAACTACACCATCATTTTTAATCAATCAACATCAAATTACTGATGTTAAAGATGCACAGGCTTATATCAGCCGTTTAAATGGCATCAAACCACGTTTTGAACAGTTAGAAACTGCACTTAAAGTACGTGCTGACAAAGGTATCATCGCACCTAAATTTGTTTTCAACTACGTGATATCTGATAGTGAAAACATCGTAAAAGGGCAGCCTTTCACTAAAGGCAAAGACAGTGTTTTATGGGCTGACTTTAAAAAGAAAGTAGTTAAATTAAAGCTAGAAAAAGCTGAAGAACAACAACTTTTGAAAGATGCTAAAAAAGCACTGATAAACAATGTTGGCCCGGCATACACCAAGTTTGTTGCTTACGCTCACAAGCTTGAAAGCCAAGCCGATACTCGTGATGGTGCATGGAAGTTACCTGAAGGTGATACCTTCTACAATAACGCTCTTGCTCGTACTACAACCACAGATATGACGGCAAACGAAATCCATGAGCTAGGTTTAAGTGAGGTTGCGCGTATCCACGGTGAAATGCGTCAGATTATGAAGAAAGTTGGCTTTAAAGGTAGCCTACAAGATTTCTTCAAGTTTATGCGTGACGACGAGCAATTCTACTACCCTAGCACTGAAGAGGGTCGACAAAAATACTTAACAGAAGCTACTGCATTGATTGATAACATGAGCAGCCGCTTAGATGAAGTATTTAAGATCAAACCCAAAGCACCACTTGTTGTAAAACGTGTTGAAGCGTTTAGAGAGAAGTCTGCAGGTAAAGCATTCTATAACCAACCAGCACCAGACGGATCACGCCCGGGTAAATACTACGCAAACTTGTATGACATGAAAGCCATGCCAATCTACCAAATGGAAGCACTGGCTTACCATGAAGGTAACCCTGGTCATCACATGCAAATCGCCATTTCACAGGAGCTTGAAGGTATTCCTAAGTTCCGTAAGTTTGGTGGCTATACTGCATACATCGAAGGTTGGGGGTTATATTCAGAATACTTCCCTAAAGAAATGGGATTATACCAAGATCCATATTCTGACTTCGGTCGCTTAGCAATGGAGCTCTGGCGTGCATGTCGCCTTGTCGTAGATACTGGTATTCATGAAAAGAAATGGAATCGTGAACAAGGTATCGAGTATTACACAAGCAACACACCAAACGCCGTATCTGATGCAGTTAAAATGGTTGAACGTCATATTGTAATGCCTTCACAAGCTACGGCTTACAAAGTAGGAATGTTAAAAATTCTAGACCTAAGAAGCAAAGCACAAAAGCAATTAGGCGATAAGTTTGATATCAGAGACTTCCACACGCTAATACTTAAAAACGGCCCGTTGCCGTTAGACGTATTAGAGCAACAAGTTAATAACTGGGTTGCAGAGACAAAATAAGTTTGTCGATTTGATATTGTATTAAAAGGCAGCTTTATAGCTGCCTTTTATTATGATGTTAAAATAATGATACCTTTATCAAACAACTCGCTCGCCAATGACTTACTGTTGTTTTTAGGGTGTGTAACTTAATCAACTGACTGAGCTTCAATAATAGCCGCTTCTTTATTTAAGAACTTTTTGCTGGCTTTAACACATTCAATGACATGTCGAACCAGTGCTCTTTGGTTATTTTCAACAGGTACATCAGAAGCAACTAAATTTGCTAAACGTTTTCTGACTTTGGATTTTTTTAAATTAAAATGAATGACTTTATTACCCACAGTCGTCTCTAAAAAACATTTATAAGCCACTCTTTCTTCAGCAAAAGTTATAGAAGAAAATAGTGATATAAGAGTAGTAAAAAAAATGAGTATTAACGCTTTCATTGCCAGCAGTCCTTATTTTCTGGGCCTTTTTTATTGGTTCCATCAACAGTAATTGTTTTGCATTCCTTTTCTCTATTGTTTTGAGCGCCAATAGCCGTTGCAGTTAGCACAAAGCCTCTTTCTTGACTTGTTGCAGCTGAAATCTCATAAAGTTTATTTTCAACCTCCCAAGCATCATTACTATTTTTGGGAAGTCCTAGTTTCGAAACATCATCCGTATACGTTCTATGGTCTAAATAGTACTGCTCTTGCAGATTAGCCACGTGCACAAGTCCTGCTAGTGCATCAGCTCTCGCAGACCGAGTTACGTAATCCACATAAGATGGATAAGCAATTGACGATAAAATTCCTAAAATTGCCACAGTAATCATCAATTCAATTAAAGAAAAGCCCTTTACATAAAGTTGCACTAGTTATTTTCCTCAACATAATAGTAGTGGCTTTTTACCTGCTTAACTTCACCAACACTTTTTGTTTCACCAATAATATATTTATTTAGTGGTTCATCGCTGATAATTGGATTTCCTTGATCGTCAGTTACAATATCACTAGGTATGACAATTTGTGGGGTATCTGGAATACCGTCAACAACCTTGTATTCTGCATTATTACGATAAAATGTTCGCTTGCCAAAATGTAAGTCCAATGCATAAATTCTACCTTCACCACTTATCGTGCATTGATTTGTACCCACACCTGCACTGGGTACAAAAGAACTGAAAAATACTCTACCGTCAATAATAGTCGCTGCAGACAAACTCTTCTCTCCTGCACTACCGAACTGATAATACCATCCTAATTTTGTTGAAAACTCGACTCTCTGTGTCGGTGTTTCTGGTGCGCCAGAAGCAACTGGATATAAATTGCTAACTATCAACGCATTCGGCGTATTACTAGAGTTAAAGGTTTTAGTTTCAATATTGCGATCTTGCAAAGTAAAGAACATATCTGTTCTTTGAGTATTGTTTGGGCTAGGCCTTAAACCACTGCCGATTACGACAGCATCATAAGGAATGTTTTGAGTGAAATATTGAGTATTACTCTCTGCATCCGTCACACTGACCGTGTTCATTATCACAGTTTGTGCCACAGTTGGTTCTGAAAAAAAGCGACGATCCGTTGAGGGTAATGATCCACCTAAAGCAGCAAACTTAAATGCACTCCAAGTCGACTTGTCTGCTGAAGGCATATCCATTCTCCATACATTGCCCCCCGTATCACTTGCATAGAGCCTGTCTGTTTTGCCATCCGCATCACTGTCTAATTTTGCGACAGCGTTAGGAATGCTATCAACGAGTGTTGGTATTTCTGTTACGCTAAAATTATCGCCACCTCCCCTTCCGAAGTGATGAATAATATCACCTGTTGCAGCATCAACAATAAACACACCACGCCCACGAATATCATTTTGACCAACACTGGTTAAATCTTTAGTTTGTGGGGCATAGCCAGCGCCAATAATTAAAACAGGCCCTGAATGCCCCGGAATTCTCGTTACGACAGGCTCAGACCAAGACTGGCCGAGTTCACTTCCCCAGTTTAAAGAATCTTTCAACCACATTAATCTTGGTGAATCAGGGTTTGTTATATCCAGAGCGTAGTATGAAGCCCCCCCCCTTCTCATACCAAAAAAGACCCAAGCCTTAGATATTGAAGCTCCATTTCGTTCTATGTAAGATATAGGAGAGCTGTCAATGCCATAAACCGTATGAACTCCTGTCGCAACATTCGCTTTTAATTCAGCAACATTTGACAGTAATTCAAATGGCATAAATGCCCAAGATTCATCTATATGTTCACCAGAGTCTTTGAACATATGCAGGAAACCATGATTGGTACCCATAAGAATTCGAACATCCGTTTCATCTCTTGAAGTACTGTAATTTATCGCTAAAGGACGTGAATGAAGTGGATCACCAATAATATCTTGCCGTACTACCTCTACTGGTTCTTCCCCGCTCGAGGAAACAAGATCTTTACCTTTTATCCAAGCAAATAACGCTTCTACTTCTGTTTCATCAACATTCATATGAGTTGCAAGTGATTCAGCACTACCCGCGGTAGATTGTGCACTGCTATTAGTTAGAGGTGCTAAACCATTAGCTAGATTTGATAATATCGTTCTGCCTCCATCAGAGCCGGCTTTTGCTCTTACGAACTCTGCAGCTCCCCCTCTAAGCACATCGCCACCATCTGCACCATCACTGCATGAACTCCAAAAAGAACAAGCCGTTGATTTAATACTACCGTTCGTATCTAGAGCAGGAAAACCGTTTTGGTCAACAACTGAACCGTTAGCTTCTACTTTGAAGCGTTTCAAATTACCACTCCACCTTGGCCCTTCATTAGGTAAAAACATTGCGTAATATATGGAATTTAATGTTCGTGTCCTATCAAAATTGTTTGAAGCAACTGAAGGAGAGGTAAAACTACTGCCATTTTCTAACGCAACATTCACTAACGCTGTAATCGCTGATTGAAGTTCTTTTGTATCATCAGCAGAAGCATATTGCCCACCACCACGCAATGCAGTGACACTTAATACTCCATCTTCTGAATCTACAACACCACTACTGAAGCCGATTGTGCTTGTAATAGCAATTTGTTTACCATCAATACTTGAGTTGATGTCATTATTCGCCATCCATTCGGCCAAATTAGGTAGAAAGGTTTTTCGATTATTTTTTTCGACAATTTCAAAGGGAGTTTGACTAATTCCAGGTAAGAGTTTGACTTGCTCATCTGCGTCAACATCAGTATATGGATAACCATCTGTAATAATGATGACATAAACATTACTTTGACACTCTTTTAGTGGAGTATCGTAAACACCACCAGACTCTATTGAAGTGTCTCGGGGTAATACAGACGCCGAGTTATCACCATAATGGACATTACGCCCACTAAAATACAAATAAGCCTCATAAAGCGTCTCACATAATGGTGTGGTTCTTCTTTCTACTGAAAGGGTGGGAATTGTCGCCAATAATTCGTCCCTTGTATCATTGGTTATTTGTTTTATTCCATTAACTATTCTTCCTCCCTGCTCATCTTCACCATTAAAAATGGCAAGACCTATATCTGCACCGGGTGTCGTAACAATCACTTTTTTTATGACATCTCTTGCGATATCAATTCTTTTGTATAATTTTTCAGGAACCGTTTCACTGTGATACCACTCAACATACTCTTGAGTGAACAAGTTTATCGATTTACCAACACCGAAGTTTGTAAGTAATGCTTTTTCATAAGCAGAGTTTAATACAGAAGAATCATCACCAGGGTTTACTATGCTATAACGAATTGGGGCAGTCGGTGAGCCTAGATGATCAACAGGTAAACCAGTAAAGCTTGAATTGTTATTTATATCTTTTTCAAAAATATCTTCAAAACAATCAACATCTGTTATTGTTGTACTATTACTGCCAGACATTTCACGCCATGCGCCAGTTTGTCCAATAAATTTATAATCTCTCAAATACCCCGTAAATAACCCATAGTTATTCAGATATTGAATAGAGGTATTGCAACGATTTTTTGAGTGTAAAAAAAACTGTTCACTAGCAGGGTCAGGCACTTCAGAAGTCGAAGAAAAGAAAATTTTACTATCAGGAGTTAAAGTTTGCTCAGATTTAAAAAATGTTTTTTCATACTGCGAGTTATTCTCCATCGACCCTGAATTATCAAAAATAATGAGTATCTGAGGTCTAAGGCTTGATTTTGCGCCACCACTTGTTACATATAATTCGGTATCGTCTGCAATACTATAAAAGGACAAGAAAAAACAAATGGCTAAAACAAGTAAATAGCAAGATTGATTACATTTAATTCCGTTAATTAGTTTCATCTTTAATTTCCTTGAGCATCATCAATGATGTTTTTAACACCAAAAACAACCGTTAGCTGTCCTAAATTATTTTTGCCATAAGTTTCTGTTACACCAATTTCGCGACAAACAAAATTATTGACTACCGCACCTTGATCATCACTATTGGCAGAAGCAAGTCTAGGACAAGGTAATCGTGCTATTCTTACGTTTACATCGCCCCCAACAGCACGACCTTCTCGTATTGCAGTAACACCGTCTTTTAGTTTTCCTTGCGCAGTTAACAATGCTTCAATTTTTTCAGAGCCCGCTCCTGACATCTGAATAGACATCGATGAATTGACGGCTAATGAAACTCCAATAATGGTCAACAATAACAAAACAATTATTGCGAAAAATAACACTATACCATTCTGTTTTTTCATTTTAAGCCCCTAGTCAATTACAGAAACGTTATCAAGAGCAATGGTTGTTGATAATACTTTACGTCGAAAACCATCATTAAACGGCCCTAGAGCATTATCATCTCCCTTCAGGTCACCAAAGTTATACCGTATATCATTTTTATATGAAGGGTCTTCTTCTACGGTTCTTACTAACAGGAAAACTTTAATCGCAACAACTTTTTGTTGTGAATCCGAAACGTCGAGTTTAGGCTCATTATCCCAAACAGCATTAGGAACCGATGTTGCTGGGACAAAAGCTTCTGGTTCAATCCCCCCAGCAGTATCAACACCATACAAAAACCTCATATTTTCAATGCCTTCAACGAGATGATGTTGACTACCCCTTGCATCCATATTATTGTTTACAAGCACTCTTCGTCTTAAACTTGGTACTCCATTATCACTACGAATATAATATACGTGATGAGCGAAATCCCAATCTCGATAAGAGTTATCGAGATCTGCAGGGCGCCCTAAGTTGCCATTACCACCACGATAAAAAACAGCTTCAGCACCATTGGTGCTAAAAAAGTGCCGATTTTGATTAGCAAAATCCAAAACACCATTGACTTGCCGACCAATAGCTCTTTTTATTTGAAGTACATCAGTATTTAAATCTGGACCGTTTCCATCCGTAAAACAATTCATCATAGCTCGAGCAGCAACCGTTGTTCCCCAAATCGTTCGATAGGGGCCAACATCAGGCAAAGAACCATTATTCAAGCCTTCTCCAATGCAGTCAGACTCAACATTATTGTCAGCGGCTAATGGCTCTCCATCCGATCCAAAAACTCTGTAACTAATATCTCCAGTTGTAACATAGCCCATAAAACCAGCTTGACTGATGTCCCTTTCCATTAATGTTAGAGCAATGCGTCCATTTTCTTGTAACTCATTAAAATGCGCTGTTGTGGTTACGTTAGTTGAAGACATTCTGAACATAGTGAATAAGCCTAATGTTAAAATCAAACTGATCACCATCGCTATCATAAGCTCGACTAGAGAAAATCCGCTTTTAGAGTTAGAGCTTATCATCCTCAGACTCCATTAATAATTGTATTAACAACATATAAACGCTTTCGGTTTCCATCAACACCTTCATTAGAACAAGACCAAGCTCCACTGTAATGTTGCCCGGCATTTTCAATGCTTGTCCGGCTTTCTCTAATACTTTTCCAGCTAATGGCAACTGAAACACTATTCCCGTTAACAGTAATACAACCCATAGCTTGATCTAAGCCACCTATGAATTGTTCACCATCTACTTCTTCATTTCCGGCTAATTTTTGCGACCATAAAAATAGATCAGCCTCTACAGATTCCTGCGCTGAGCAAATACTATTTAAACTTTCACAGGTATTTCCCCCACCGGGAGCATCTTGAGGATAATTTCCACTGTAACTGATAATGTTACCACTGTTAGTTTTCATTCGGTTTATGATGTCATGCGCCAAAAAAGCAGCTTGAGTTTGCTGATAAGCTTCGAATGAACCTTGTTTTGAAATGATATGCAGATTGAACACGCCGATAAGACCGATGACGAGAATCACCAGTGAGACGAGTACTTCTATGAGGGATAATCCTTTCTCATTGCCATTCATTGGCGTCAATCCTCTGTCCATTGCCGTTTTTATGACAGGTATTTTATACCTTTTTTCTCTATTTTTGTTAACACTCTATTGAATAGAGAATCGATATTAGGCTATTTTTTATTCACTTTCTACTTTTTACTACAATAGGAGTATTAAAAAAGAGGCACCTTGCCTCTTTTTTAATCGAAATAAGCAATTAACACTTACCGTAACTCTGCAGGAACTGCAAAAACAGTATCTTCTTCTCGCCCTTCAACTTCGGTAATCACACTCGGCGCAAACTTAGTTATTGCTTCAACAACCTGTTGAACCAATACTTCAGGTGCTGAAGCACCAGCTGTTACAGCCACTTTCGATTTACCTTCAAACCATGATGCAGCAACATCATCTGCATTATCAACAAGGTGTGCTTCAATACCGTGCTTTTCAGCAAGTTCGCGTAAGCGGTTTGAGTTAGAGCTGTTTTTCGACCCCACAACCACCATCATGTCAGCATTCGGAGACATACTCTTTACAGCGTCTTGACGATTTTGTGTTGCGTAACAAATATCATCCTTACGTGGCCCTTCAATGCATGGAAACTTAGTTTTGAGGGCTTCAATGATATCTATAGTTTCATCAACAGAAAGCGTTGTTTGAGTAACAAAGCAAAGATTATCCGGATCTTTAGGCGTGAGTTTCGCTACGTCTTCAACAGACTCAACTAAGTAAACAGCACCCTCAGGGTTACTGTACTGCCCCATGGTCCCCTCAACTTCAGGGTGGCCAGCATGTCCAATTAAGATGCACTCAATAGCCTTTCGACTCGCTCGAGTAACCTGTAAGTGAACTTTAGTCACCAATGGACAAGTTGCGTCGAATACTTTCAAGCCACGATCTTTCGCTTCTTTACGAACAGCTTGTGATACACCATGAGCACTGAAAATAACAATGCAGTCATCAGGTACTTGCTCTAACTCTTCGACAAAAATCGCACCACGGTCTTTTAAGTTTTGTACCACATAACGGTTATGTACCACTTCATGGCGGACATAAATTGGTGGTTCAAATAGTTCTAGCGCTCTTTCAACAATGCTAATCGCACGATCAACCCCAGCACAAAAGCCACGAGGATTGGCAAGCATGATGTTTAAACCATTAGGTTCAAGTTGTTGAACTGCAATTTTGTCAGAAGTATTCATAAATTAGAGTACCTGAGTCACTTCAATATCAAAGGTGATATTGTGCCCTGCGAGTGGGTGGTTTAAATCAACAGTGACCGAATCACCGGCAACTTCACGAACGATACCAGGGATCTCACTACCACCCGGGCCAGCAAAACTAACAATAACGCCTTCTTCCAACTTCAAATCTGCTGGAAAACGAGTTTTGTCTAAATAATGAATGGCGTCTGGGTTCGATTCCCCAAACGCATCAACAGCTTGAAGGGTAAACTTATGTTTATCACCTTCTTTTAGAGCCTCAAGTTCAGCTTCAAAGGCAGGGCTCAAACTATTGTCACCAATATTCAAACGAGCAGGCTTTCCTGAAGCTTTTGTGCTGTCAGCTGTTGAGCCGTCTTCCAGCATAATTTCCATATGACACAATAATGATTTAGTCGAATACACTTAACTTACCTCTTTAGTGTTTTCAGTTGTTTCTTTCTTCTCACCAAAAAATGAGTCAAGAATAATTAAACCTGCGCCAATACAAATAGCAGAATCAGCAATATTAAATGCTGGGTAGTGGCTGGTCTTCCAATAAACATCGATAAAGTCAACAACAAATCCATGCATTAGACGGTCAACTAAATTCCCGATCGCTCCGCCAATAACGAGCGTAAATGCAAGGTTTGTGCGCCATTCATTCGCATGTTGTTTGCGAAGCCAAAACGTTAATAACGCACTGATACCAATTGCGATGATAGTAAAGAACCAACGTTGCCAACCACCAGCATCAGCTAAAAAGCTGAAAGCTGCGCCATAATTGCGAACATAAGTAAAGTTTAGAACGGGCAATAAATTTATTGAATCATACAATTCAAAATTCGCTAGAACCCACTGCTTAGAAAGTTGATCAGCAACAATGGCTATAACAACAACCCAATACCATTTCAACCCACTTTGTTTCCAATCTGACGGCATGCTTTTTCCTTTATTCAATCAATCCTAGTGCCGTCTCTGCATAGGCAGATACGGCCTCGAAAATATTAAGCGAATTTACGTTCTTCGCCTTCACCCTCAATATTTGTCACACAGCGCTTACATAGCGTTGGGTGAGTTTCAACCTCACCAATGTCCTCGCTATGGTGCCAGCAACGTTCACATTTTTCTGCATCTGATTTACCTACGACTAATTTTAACGCAGCAAGTTCCGTTGTGGTTGCTTCTGCAGGCGCATCAGCCAATGGCTTAACGTTTACTTTCGAAGTTAATAATACGAAACGAAGTTCATCATCGATTTCAGCAAGTTCTGCGGTCAACTCTTCAGCTGCATAAAGTGTTACTTCAGCTTCTAGAGAACCACCGATCTTTTTATCACGACGTGCTTGCTCAAGTACTTTGTTGACTTCAGTACGAACAGAGAGCAATGTCTGCCAGTATTCGTCACTCAAATCATTTTCAATAACAACTGACTCTAAGCCTTCAAACCAAGTTTCAGTGAAGACATATTGCTCACGTTTGCCTGGTAATAATTGCCAGATTTCATCAGCCGTGAAGCTCAATACTGGCGCAATCCAACGCACTAACGCTTCAGCAATCAAATAAAGCGCAGACTGACAACTACGACGCGCATGCCCTTCTGTTTTTGCGGTGTACTGACGATCTTTAATGATGTCTAAGTAGAAGCTACCTAGCTCTACCGAGCAGAATTGCATCAACTTCTGTGTCACTAAATGGAAGTTATATTGATCGTAAGCAGCAAGAATTTCTTCTTGAATCGCATGTGCACGACGAACGGCCCAGCGATCTACAGCAACCATACCTTCAACGTCAACCATGTCAGTTTCAGGGTTAAAGCCACTTAAGTTAGCCAATAAGAAGCGAGCCGTGTTACGAATACGACGATAAGAGTCAGCGCTACGGTTTAGGATCTCATCAGAAACCGTCATTTCGCCGCTGTAGTCCGTTGCTGCAACCCATAAACGCAGAATATCTGCACCTAGTTTACCCGTCACATGCTGAGGTGAAATCACGTTACCGATAGACTTAGACATCTTACGGCCTTTACCATCAACGGTGAAACCGTGTGTGAGCACTTGCTTATACGGTGCTTTACCGTTCATCGCTGTCGAGATCATCAATGATGACATAAACCAACCACGATGCTGATCGCTACCTTCTAGGTATAAATCAATGTCTGCACCTTTGTACTCTGCACGGTTCGCAACAACCGATGAGAATGTAGAACCAGAGTCATACCATACGTCTAACGTATCAGTGATCTTACGGTATTTTTCACCTTCATCGCCTAATAGCTCGGATGGCTCAAGGTCAAACCAAGCTTGAATGCCTTGTTGCTCAATACGGTGAGAAATACGCTCCATCAATGCCACACTGTCAGGGTGCAATTCATCAGTTTCTTTATGAACAAAAAGCGTAATTGGAACACCCCAAGTACGTTGACGAGAGATACACCAATCAGGGCGATTCTCAACCATTTTCTCAATACGGCTTTGTCCCCAATCTGGGATCCATTGAGTTTGACCGATTTCATTTAATGACGTTGAACGTAAGCCATTATTGTCCATTGAAATGAACCATTGTGGCGTTGCACGGAAAATGATTGGTGTTTTGTGTCTCCAGCAATGTGGATAGCTGTGACGGTAGTTTTCGTGATTAAGCAGCACTTGCTTTTCTTCAAGTAACTCAACCACTGACTTATTTGCTTTAAATACGTGTTGGCCAGCAAAAAATTCAGTATCTGGCTTATAAACGCCGTTATCACCAACTGGGTTTGCGACTTCTAGGCCGTATTGTTGACCAACAACAAAGTCATCTTGACCATGACCCGGTGCAGTATGAACAACACCAGTACCAGCTTCAGTAGTAACGTGATCGCCAAGAATTGCAGGAACATCGAAATCATAAAATGGATGTAGGAAACGAACTAATTCAAGCTCAGCACCTTTTGTTGTGCCGAGTGTTTTATATTCTTCAGCGCCAAAACGCTTCATGCAATCATCAACAAGCACTTCGCCAAGCACTAATGCTTGTGTTTTACCGTCTTTAGTATATTCAACTAAGGCGTAATCAAGCTCAGCACTTAATGCCACAGCGCGGTTAGCTGGCAGTGTCCAAGGTGTTGTCGTCCAAATTGCTGTCGCAACTTGATTCGCATAATCCGCAATACCAAACTTTGCCGCAACTGCACTTGAGTCAACGGCAACAAACGCTACATCGATTGCTGGGGACGTTTTATCTTCGTATTCAACTTCTGCTTCCGCTAATGCCGAACCACAATCCGTACACCAATGAACAGGTTTAACACCTTTATGAAGGTGACCATTATCAATTACTTTTGCCAATGAACGAATGATATTCGCTTCAGTTTCAAAATTCATGGTCAGATAAGGGTTTTGCCAATCACCGAATACGCCTAGACGGATGAAGTCATCACGCTGACCATCAACTTGCTTAGCTGCATATTTACGACATTCTTCACGGAATTCAGCGGCAGAAACTTTATGGCCAGGCTTACCGACTTTTTGCTCAACTTTAAGCTCAATTGGCAGGCCATGACAATCCCAGCCCGGGATATAAGGTGCATCGAAACCTGACATGGTTTTCGATTTGATAATAATATCTTTTAAGATTTTATTAACTGAGTGACCAATATGAATATTACCGTTTGCGTATGGAGGGCCATCATGCAAAATAAATGGCTTTGCACCTTCACGGCTTTCACGAATCGCTTTATACAGCTCATCTTCGTTCCAGCGTTTTAACATCTCTGGCTCACGATTCGCCAGATTACCTCTCATCGGAAACTTCGTTTCCGGCAAATTCAACGTTGATTTATAGTCGCTCATTTATCCCATACACCATAATGTGGTTTTTAAAGTCATTCCAGATTCTTTGCTTTAAGGGCTAAAAGTCACTGGATATCAGCTTTCGCAGCTATGACAAAATAGTAATTAACTTGCATCACTGCTAAACAAAGCTTTCGCTTCATTTGCATCATTCATAATTTGCGCTTTCAGCGCCTCTAACGACTCAAATGGTCGTTCATCTCTGATCTTTGCCACCAGCTCAACTTCAATGTACTGACCATAAATGTCACCATTAAAATCAAACAAATGGACTTCTAACTGGCATTGTTGTCCATTAACCGTTGGCCTAAAACCAACATTGGCAACACCGTCATAAATTTCGCTATCTTGCCAAAATGCACGAACGGCAAACACTCCACGCACAGGTACAACATTTCGCTTAAGCGCAATATTTGCAGTCGGAAAGCCTAATGTACGTCCAAGCTTCTGACCGTGAGCTACTCGCCCACCCAGCAAATAAGGGTGACCAAGCATTCTTCTTGCTTGTTCAAAATTTCCATCAGCTAAAGATTCACGAATAGCAGTAGAACTTACGCGAGTATCACCAACAATAAAGCTGTTTGTACTGACAACTGCAAACCCATGCTTAGCACCGGCTTTACACAGCATATCAAAATTGCCTGCACGCTTTTTACCAAAGCAAAAATCATCGCCAACAACCAGATATTTTACTCCAAGTTGTTTCACCAATAACTCTTCAATAAAATCTTCAGGTGGCATACTGGCAAACTTACGATTGAAGTTGACACATAACACTCGATCAATACCAAGTTCGTCAAGCAATATCACTTTATCGCGCAATAAACTCAGTCTCGCAGGTGCATCTTCGCCTTTAAATAACTCTTGAGGCTGAGGCTCAAAAGTCATAAGCGTTGCTGGCAGACCAAATTGTTTAGCTTTTTCAACTAAACGATTGATCACCTCTGCATGGCCTCGATGAACGCCATCAAAATTACCAATAGTCAGTACACAACCATGATGATTAGGTGAAATATTGTGAATCCCGCGAATTAATTCCATTCTTGTGCTTTTGTTACGCGCATAAGTCTCATAATTATATCAGTCATCTAGTTCAGGTATAAGTGGCTGGCGATAAGTTTTTTCAGAATTTTAACGTTCAGATTTAGTGCTATAAAAGGCGCAATGTAGTGCGCATAGCCATAGCTATGTAGCCGAAATTGCAACGACTTAGAGTGCTGAAGCTGGGCGTTAAAAAATGCAAGATAACTTATTGAACAGCTACTTAAGCTTCCATGGCTTAATTCCGAATAAAAACAAAGCAACTAAGTATGAAATTCCACCGAGTGCAATTAATTTGGCAAGCTCAGCACCTCGAGTCAATTCGCCTTTATCCAGCCAAACCTGATCTGCGGGGCTAAAATGGAATATTAACATTCCCATTAATGACGCTGCAATTATCACTTTTATAAAGTAAATCAGGGTTTGCTTACTAAACTGATAAACACCACTTATATGCAAGCCTCTATATAATAAGCTGGCATTAACAAAAGCTGACAACGTTGTTGCGATGGCCAACCCTACAAAACCAAATGGAATAGCAAAAATGATATTGAAGACCATGTTAGTACAAATCGAAATAATGCCATAACGTACTGGTGTTTTGGTATCTTGGCGTGAATAGTAGCCTGGCGCTAACACTTTAATCATCATAAAGTTGAGCAAGCCACAGCCGTAAGCAATTAAGCTCGTTGAAGATTGTTGCACATCAGTAAAATTAAATTCACCTCGCATAAACAACACCATCAACATGGGTTTCGCAAGCAATATTAAACCTACCATCGCTGGCACACCTAACATAAGAATAAAGCGAACCCCAAAGTCCATCGTTTGTTTAAACCCTTGCCCTTCATCGTTAACGTGTTTTTTAGATAAAGTGGGCAAAATAACCGTTGCGATAGCAATTCCGAACAAACCTAAAGGAAACTCCAATAAGCGATCAGAGTAATATAACCAACTGATTGATCCTGTGATCATAAAACTGGCGATAAACGTATCAAAGAGTAGGCTCAACTGAGTAACAGAGACCCCAAACAATGCCGGTAACATTAAGGTGCGTATTTTAATCACACCTTCATGATTCCAACCCCAACTAGGTTTGATAATGGCTTTTTCTTTGTATAAAAATGGAATTTGAAACAAAAATTGAATTAAACCACCTAAAAACACACCTATTGCTAAACCAATTTCTGGATCGTCCAGTCTTGGGGAAATCAAAATGGCGGCAGCAATCATGGCGATGTTCAAAAATACAGGCGTGAATGCAGATACCGCAAATCGACCACGGGTATTCAAAATCGAACCAGCTAAAGCCACAAAAGTAATGAACCATAAATAAGGAAAAGTGATTTTGAGCATCAGAGAGGCAAGCTCAAACTTACTTGCATCAGGACCATCATTTACCCAATCCCAAAACCAACCTGCACCAAACAAAGCCGCAATGACAGGTGAAGCAATAACAGCGATTAACGTCACCACGGTAACTATGCCACCTAGTGTTCCGGCTACCTTTGAGATCAACTCTTGCGTTTCTTGTTTAGTTTTCGTTTCTTCATATTCGGTGAATACAGGCACAAACGCTTGATTAAATGCACCTTCAGCGAAGAGCCGACGCAAGAAGTTTGGAATTCGATTTGCAAAGATGAATACATCGGCGCTGGCATTTGCACCCAACAGGTTTGCAATAACAACATCACGCAATAACCCTAAAACACGTGAGACTAAAGTCATCGCACTGACGATCATGCCTGATCTAAATAATTTCTTGCTCAAAAGAACTCCAAAAAAAGCAATTTTCTCTAGTCATAAACCTAGAAAGAGTAGTTAACGGCGCACTCAAGCACCAAATCATCTTGTTTGCAGGCTTCAAGCGTCTATATAAAAGCAAGTTTACTCAACTTTATAAACATAATAAATGAAGATACTTGAACTATCTTATTCAACCAACCGCTTTTTTTAGGATAGATGGTGCATTTCATCAGGAGAGCTGATAAAATTGCGCCACATTTTACACGAGTTAGGTTGAAGAAAGCCAAATGCTAACAGATTTATTAATCTGCGCTGCATTTTGATTGACATTGGTGTGTTTTTCGGGCATATTCCTCGACCTTTAAAAAATCTTAATATCCAGTTTTTAGGAGTTGCACCTTGGCTAATAGCAAGTCTGCAAAGAAACGCGCTGTTCAATCTGAAAAGCGTCGTCAACACAACGCAAGCCGTCGCTCTATGCTACGCACTTATCTTAAAAGAGTTATCGCTGCTATCAAAGCTGGCGATCACGCAGCAGCAACTGAAGCTTTCAATGCTGCTCAACCTATCGTTGACCGTATGGCAACAAAAGGTTTGATTCATAAAAATAAGGCTGCCCGTCATAAGGCTCGTCTTAACACAAGAATTAAAGCACTTGCTGCTTAATTGTTGTTGAAGATACAATAAAAACCGGCTCAGGCCGGTTTTTTTATGCCTGAAAATCATTCCTTTAAGCTATAAATAATAACAATTGAATAATTACCAATGAAAAAAATACCTACTTTAATACTTGCAGCCGCTATCAGCTCAGCATTATTGGGCTGTCAAAGCACATCGGGCACAAGCCAAACGCATTCGGCAAGTCATACTTTAATGGCAGCTGCCAAATCTTCAAACCTGGGTTACGACATAGTTGAGTCACTCACCGTTGAAGTTGGCCCTCGTATGGCAGGAACCGACAAAGACCTCATGGCCGTTGATTGGGCAATGAACAAGTTCAAACAACTTGGCTATGACAAAATATATAAAGAGCCTGTAAAAGTACCAATTTGGGAGCGCGGTTCAGCAAGTGCTGAAGTAACTGCACCCTACCCTCAACCTCTGGTCATCACCGCATTAGGTGGCAGTGTTGCTACACCAGTGAATGGCTTAGAAGCTGAGATCGTTCGCTTTGATACCTTAGCGGCATTAAAAGCAACCAACCCTGCTGATGTGAAAGGTAAAATTGTTTTTATCGATCATAAAACAGAACGTGCAATTAATGGCGCTGGTTATGGTAAAAGTGTGGGTGGACGTTCTCGTGGTGCAATTGCAGCAGCCGAAAAAGGCGCAATAGCGATTGTGGTTCGCTCTATCGGTACCGATCATGACCGTATGGCACATACAGGTATGATGCGTTACAAAGACGGCGTTAACAAAATTCCGGCTGCCGCCCTTTCAGCACCTGATGCCAACCAACTCAACTTCATGTTGAAACGTAATCCCAACGTAACGTTGAAATTGAACATGAACCCTGAAAATAAAGGTTTTGCAACGTCTTACAACGTTATCGGTGAAGTGACAGGCCGTACCAAACCTGAAGAAATTGTACTTATTGGTGCACATTTAGATTCTTGGGATGAAGGTACAGGCGCATTAGATGACGGCGCAGGCGTCGGTATCGTCATGGCCGCAGGTAAGCACATTTTGGATTTACCACAGCGTCCAGACCGCACGGTTCGTGTCGTACTTTACGCCGCAGAAGAAATTGGATTAGTGGGCGGAAAAGCTTACGCAAAAGCTCACGCTAAAGAACTGCAAAACCATTATATCGCTGCTGAGTCTGATTTTGGTGCAGGTTGGATTTACCGTATTGATGTCAACGTAAACCCAAATCAGCTGCAACAGGTTCATGCTGATTTAGCGCCAATGACGACCAATAGAAATATTGAACTCGGTAATAACGAAGCAGGCGGAGGCCCTGATGTTTCCATGCTTCCAGCTTTAGGTGTGCCCGTAGCCTCACTTCGTCAGGAAGGCTACGACTACTTTGATTATCACCACACGCCCAATGATACAATTGATAAAATCGTACCTGAAAAACTGGCTCAAAATGTCGCTGCTTATGCACAATTTGCATTAGCCATGGCGAACTCAGAGGCACAGCTCAGACCGAACAATAAGCAGTAAATCAAAACTAGGCACTGTATGTCTAGCGTATTATACAGTGTCTAAATATCACAAGCCGCCTCAACGACTAAATTAGCATTAACGTTTAATAGGTTTTCTTTAAATTTATGCTGAGACTTAGGTTCACCATGGACGACTCTTACTTTAGTTAACCCTTTAACTTTAGTAATGAAACCGATCAATTCATCTTTATCAGCATGAGCAGAATATCCACCTAAATTGTGGATCTGAGCATTATTTTTAACGGTATCTTCATCAAATCTAATAAATGCATCATCTTTAAACAATGCTCTACCCGGTGTGCCTTTAGCTTGGTAACCAACAAGCAGCACATCCGTTCTTTTATCAGGCAGCAACGCTTTCATATAGTTTACAATTCGACCACCACTGACCATGCCGCTAGCAGTAATCACAATGCAAGGCTCACCGCTATTAGTTAATCGGTTCACCAATGCTTGGTGATCACTATGTGAATCTATACAAACAAGTTGTTCAAAATTGAGGGGATGCCGACCGCTTTGCAGTTTTTGTTTAGCTTCAAGGCCCCAAAACTTTTTAAAGATACGGTAATTGTCCGTAAACTTTTGCGCCATAGGAGAATCCAGAATAATAGGAATTTGATGAATAGGATCGTCAGCCAACTCATGAATCAATTGCTCTAAATCAAACAACAATTCTTGAGTGCGACCAATGCTAAAAGCGGGGACTAAAATAACGCCGCCATCACGAAGCGAGCGCTCAATAATGGTTTTTAAGCGAAAACGTCGTTGTGAAATATCATCATGCACCTTCTGACCATAAGTACTTTCCATTACTAACCAATCGGCAAATTCAGGCGGAACGGGATCAGGCAATAATGGTGTATTACAGGGACCTAAATCACCGCTAAACACGCCTCTGGTACCATCAGGCATATCAACTTCAACAAACGCACTTCCTAATATATGCCCAGCAGGCTGAAAACGAATACGATAATTAACATTGTCGCAAGGTTGTAGCCATTGATTATACGGAGCAGCAACCATGCGTTTATCAAGTAATGTTTCAACAGCATCAAACAGTCTGTTAGAGCCAAAATGGACTTTTATGCCATCTTCTAAAACGATTGGTAACAGTGCAGCACTGGCTTGGGTTAAATAGATTTTTCCTCTAAAGCCAGCGGCGAATAACCAAGGAATGCGTCCAACATGATCAATATGACAATGAGTGACCACCAATGCCTTAACCCTAGACAAATCAAAATCGATATCGAGCGCTCGTTGTTCAGCCCCCTGGAACAATCCGCAATCAATAAGAATGCTGTAATCCGGTTCAATCACCAACTCATGGCAAGAGCCCGTAACACCATCTTTAGCCCCATGGTGGATTATTTGCATGGTTAATCTCCCTTTAAGTCTGCAATTAATAACGTTTCAAGCCGTCATCTATTTATACCAATTATTGTTATTGGTATTACAAACAAGGCTCATAAAAAAACAACGAAAACACCTTGGCCTACAAGTATTTAAACCATATAATCCCCGCATTAAGGATCAAATACAATACAATATGAAAACGGCATTATTTTTATCTGCAAGTTTATTATTTACAAGCACTTGCTGGGCTGGCGGCGTAAGCCCGTATTTGCCAATTAGCGCAAACCCAGTAATCGAAAGTGACATTGAATCTCTCGCGACATTAGCCAATATTCCACAGCTCACCAAGCCATATAACTTGGCCGTGGTTTTCCAAGCCTTAGACAAAATTCAGCTCACTCAACCCGATTTGTACGCACGGCTATCAAGATCGTTAATGCCATATAAGAAAAAAGCAGCGTTAACTCACAGTCGAACCACACTCAGCGTTGGTGGAAAAAAAGAGCACGCCCTTCCCAACGAGCGAGGCAATACCACTGACAACACCTTCTCGTTCAGTAACCGCTTTCAATGGCAAGCTCAAGATTGGTTAGGCTTTTATGTGGGTACCGAACTCACCCAACAACGAAAATCGCTAGCAGGCTCTATGCTGTCTGTTGGAACAAGCTGGGCGCAACTCGATATTGGATTTAAAGATCATTGGTATTCGCCTTTTCAAAGCCAAAGTATGGTTATCAGTACCAATGCCGAAACCATGCCGTCTGTCAGCTTAAGTAACAACTTACCAATAGAGTTTTTTGATACTAACTTTAATTATGAGTTTTTCTTGGCACAAATGGACACTCAGCCTGTCCGCTTTAATGGTGAATACAGCACCAGAAAGAAGCCACTACTGGCAGGCTTCCACTTTAGCTTTGAACCCGTAGACGGTTGGATGATAGGCGTTAATCGTGTTGTACAATTTGGCGGTGGTGAGCGTGAAGTAAGCTTTAAAACCATTGCCAAAGCTTTTGTTGATCCTGGTGGAGCCGATAATGCATTTGGCGATAAGTTAGATACTGATGAAGAAGCCGGCAACCAAATTGCATCAATCACATCAAAATTTAATTTTGATACAAAGATTCCATTTTCATTTTACTCAGAGTTAGCAGGTGAAGATACTTCTAACAGTAAAAACTACCAGTTTGGTAATCCAGCTTTATCTGCGGGCCTTTTCTTTCCTCAACTGTTTAATAACAAGTTGTCAATGACATATGAGTTTAGCTTTTGGGAAAACGGTTGGTACTCACATCACATCTATAAAAATGGTTATGTGAATGACGGTTTTGTGGTCGGTAATTGGGCATTGCAACAACAAAGGGAAAACGGCACTGCATTGGAAGGTCAATCGCATTACATTAAAGGGGTATATCGATTTGACAGCGAGCATAAACTTATTACCCAAATAAGGCTAGTCACACCAAAAGAGTCTGCTAAAGAGACTTATAAACAGAGCTGGGAAATTGACGCAGAGTATTTTATTCCGTGGCGAACCAACACAATTTCTGTGGGTGCTTATCTCGGTAACGACCAATTAGGAAAAAGCTTCTGGCAGGCACGAGTTAGCTATAAGTGGAAGTAAGTAACAACATTAGATCAAATTAAAATCGGAAAATATTATGTTTAAAAAGTACGTCACTTTACTCAGTTTAGTGTTAGTCAGTACCAGCTTCGCTGCGATGGCTAAAACAGATATTGAGTTATCACTGTCTGCAACTCAATCAAGTTTAAAAGTGGGTGAAAAACTTGGGCCAGAAGCAAAAGTTAATGATGATTTTAAAGCCATCAATCTAGGTATTGGTGCTTATCGATGGGTTACAGAAGACAGTGCATGGGGCGTTGTGGTTGAATACGCTAAGCCATTAGACAGAGATGATGCATTTCCAGGTAGTGGTACCACTATTGGCATTCGCCCTGTTAACTGGCGCTATCAGTGGACAAATAATCTGTCGAGCGAACTGTTTTTAGGTGCTGCAAAATACAGCTGGAAGAAGGCTGCGATTGGTTATTATACAGGTGCTGAACTGTCTTACGCACCAAGAATGTCAGCATTTCGACTCGGTTTACAATTTAAGTACTATCGTGATCTTGCCTACGACACAAGCAATGGTGACTTGTTTGTAAACGGCCCAAGCTACGGCCTAGTATTTGGCTATAAGTTTTAAAAGCATTGAATCACAACTTGATTGTTTTCAGACTGTAACCTCGTTACTCCTGCAAAAGCATGAGTAACGAGTGATATAACAACGCTAAGGAACTGTCCCATAATAACTTCCCTGATTTGCTGTCGCTTATTTTTTGCTTCTACAAGGCGGAGAAAGTGCAGTGTAGTCATTATCGACATACATAACTGTCGTTACTTCTTTTCTACATTAGCTTGCGACAACGCCGTAGAAGAAAAAAATAAACACAGCCCAAAGGGTTACGCTAAAAATTGACACTCTCTGCGTTACTCATCATTCATTTATAATGACTAAACTTCATTCTTCGTGCCTTGATATTGTCAATTTTTTGCAGTAACAAATCGGGAAGTTATTTCGGGACAGTTCCTAACTGAGCCTAATACCCTGTCTTGCTATTTCGTGAATTGCCGTATCTTGATAATTTGTATCATGAATAAGAATATCAATTTTTAATTCTCCCCATCGATTTTCAAAGGCTAATTTGAAATTTATTTTTTTTTCAACAGGGTTATCAATAGAATTGTCTTCAATCATAATATCAATATCACCACCTTTCTTAGCATCATCAGCACGGGAGCCAAATAACCAAACACATGCATCCGAAGTAAAAAATTTCCGGCTTAAATCGACAATACTTCTTGCCATTTCATCACTTATCCGCACGGGCAATCCTCTGTAATTCAATGCCTTGTCTAGAAATATAATGATAAACATTCTCTGCAATATCAATGATCGATTTAGATGTTTGAAATGCAAGGTTTAATGCGTTTACTCTTTGAATCGCTTCATCAGGATAATCATGAGCAAAAGCATTTCGAATATCTCTATACTTTCTCCATTCGTCTGCTGAGTCTAAGATTGCTCGCTTTTCCATACGATTCAAGATGTCAGCCATATTAAGAGGTGATTCATCCTCGGCCATCAAAATGCTTCGAAAAATCTTTCCTCCAAGACTATCTTGTAAATCACCATAACGAACTCTAAATGCATCGAGCCGTTCAAGTAAGTCTTCGTCAGCATTAGAAAGACTCTCAAATGTTAGAGGAAAACTATCTTCTAACCGAGAAAGGGAAATAGACAAACGCTGAGCAGTCCTACAAACCTGAGACCAATTTAGCACCAACAATTTAAGATAACGTGGGTTTAAAATCATATAAGCAATCTTACTCAAAATGTCTATTCTTGTTATCAGTTTACAACATCATAAAAATCACGTACATCATAATTGAAAAGCGCATCCAACGACTCATAAATGCTTTAACCATGAGTAACTAACTGCTTCAAATATTGACCATATTCATTAGTTTGCATTGAGTCTGCAATTTGAGATAAATGCTGTTCGCTAATCCAACCATTTCGCCATGCAATTTCTTCTAGGCAAGCCACCTTTAACCCTTGCACATGTTCAATTGTTTGCACAAATGAAGAAGCTTCATGCAAACTTTCAGGCGTTCCTGTGTCTAACCATGCAAATCCACGCCCCAGCAACTCAACGTTTAAAGCGTCTTGCTCTAGATACATTTGGTTAATGTCCGTTATTTCGAGTTCTCCACGGACAGATGGCGTTAACTGCTTAGCAAAGTCGACGACCCGATTATCGTAAAAGTACAATCCCGTAACAGCAAAATCAGACTTAGGTTTTTCAGGCTTTTCTACGATAGCAATCACATTACCATCACGGTCAAATTCAACGACACCAAAGCGCTGTGGTTGTTTAACTTGATGAGTTAAAGAATCCACCTTCTTAGAAGGTGGCTTTGCCTTTCGCCCCCTGTAAGGGGGCTGGTGCTTGCCCTCTTAGAAGGCAAGCTGTTGTCCCCGATATTTATGAATTAAAAATCAAACCCT
>NZ_JAFEUN010000189.1:3003-4412 GCF_016900895.1 Parashewanella hymeniacidonis | reverse complement strand
ATTCAAACTAAGGTTTAGCAAATTGCACTGAAATCTTTCATTCAGTAAAACCCATTAGGGTTGTATGGTTAAGCCTCACGAGTCATTAGTACAGGTTAGCTCAACGCCTCACAACGCTTACACACCCTGCCTATCAACGTCCTAGTCTCGGACGGCTCTTTAGCAGATTTAAAATCTGAGGGATGACTCATCTCAAGGCTCGCTTCCCGCTTAGATGCTTTCAGCGGTTATCGATTCCGAACGTAGCTACCGGGCAATGCTATTGGCATAACAACCCGAACACCAGCGGTTCGTCCACTCCGGTCCTCTCGTACTAGGAGCAGCCCCTTTCAATCATCCAACGCCCACGGCAGATAGGGACCGAACTGTCTCACGACGTTCTGAACCCAGCTCGCGTACCACTTTAAATGGCGAACAGCCATACCCTTGGGACCGACTTCAGCCCCAGGATGTGATGAGCCGACATCGAGGTGCCAAACACCGCCGTCGATATGAACTCTTGGGCGGTATCAGCCTGTTATCCCCGGAGTACCTTTTATCCGTTGAGCGATGGCCCTTCCATACAGAACCACCGGATCACTATGACCTACTTTCGTACCTGCTCGACGTGTCTGTCTCGCAGTTAAGCTAGCTTATGCCATTGCACTAACCACACGATGTCCGACCGTGTTTAGCTAACCTTCGTGCTCCTCCGTTACTCTTTGGGAGGAGACCGCCCCAGTCAAACTACCCACCAGGCACTGTCCTTACCCCAGATTATGGGGCCAAGTTAGAACATCAACACTACAAGGGTGGTATTTCAAGGTTGACTCCACCTCATCTGGCGACAAGGTTTCAAAGTCTCCCACCTATCCTACACATGTAGGGTCAATGTTCAGTGCCAAGCTATAGTAAAGGTTCACGGGGTCTTTCCGTCTAGCCGCGGGTATACGGCATCTTCACCGCAATTTCAACTTCACTGAGTCTCGGCTGGAGACAGCGTGGCCATCATTACGCCATTCGTGCAGGTCGGAACTTACCCGACAAGGAATTTCGCTACCTTAGGACCGTTATAGTTACGGCCGCCGTTTACTTGGGCTTCGATCATAAGCTTCGAACAAGTCTAACCTAATCAATTAACCTTCAAGCACCGGGCAGGCGTCACACCGTATACGTCATCTTGCGATTTTGCACAGTGCTGTGTTTTTGATAAACAGTTGCAGCCACCTGGTATCTGCGACTGCCAGCAGCTTAGAGAGCAAGTCTCATCACCGCCGGCAGCGTACCTTCTCCCGAAGTTACGGTACCATTTTGCCTAGTTCCTTCAGCCGAGTTCTCTCAAGCGCCTTGGTATTCTCTACCCAACCACCTGTGTCGGTTTGGGGTACGATTCCTACTTACCTGAAGCTTAGAAGATTTTCCTGGAAGCA
>NZ_JAFEUN010000189.1:1567-2903 GCF_016900895.1 Parashewanella hymeniacidonis | reverse complement strand
AAAAGTAAGCAATAAAATAAATCGCATCTGGTGATGCACAAACACCCGTAGCTTCGGTGGTATGTTTAGCCCCGTTAAATCTTCCGCGCAGGCCGACTCGACTAGTGAGCTATTACGCTTTCTTTAAAAGATGGCTGCTTCTAAGCCAACTTCCTAGCTGTCTAAGCCTTCCCACATCGTTTCCCACTTAACATACACTTTGGGACCTTAGCTGACGGTCTGGGTTGTTTCCCTTTCCACGACGGACGTTAGCACCCGCCGTGTGTCTCCCGCATATCACTCATTGGTATTCGGAGTTTGCAAAGGGTTGGTAAGTCGGGATGACCCCCTAGCCTTAACAGTGCTCTACCCCCAATGGTGTCCGTGCGAGGCGCTACCTAAATAGCTTTCGAGGAGAACCAGATATCTCCCGGTTTGATTGGCCTTTCACCCCCAGCCACAAGTCATCACCGCATTTTTCAACATACGTGTGTTCGGTCCTCCAGTTGATGTTACTCAACCTTCAACCTGCCCATGGCTAGATCACCGGGTTTCGGGTCTACACCTAGCAACTCTTCGCGCAGTTAACACTCGGTTTCCCTACGGCTCCGCTATTCGCTTAACCTTGCTACTAAATGTAAGTCGCTGACCCATTATACAAAAGGTACGCAGTCACGGTCTCATAAGAGCCGCTCCCACTGCTTGTACGTATACGGTTTCAGGTTCTATTTCACTCCCCTCACAGGGGTTCTTTTCGCCTTTCCCTCACGGTACTGGTTCACTATCGGTCAGTCAGGAGTATTTAGCCTTGGAGGATGGTCCCCCCATGTTCAGACAACATATCACGTGTGCCGTCCTACTCGATTTCATCTTAAGGTCGTTTTCATGTACGGGGCTATCACCCTGTGCCGCTGCGCTTTCCAACGCATTCCATTAACTTCCAAAAAACTTAAGGGCTAATCCCCGTTCGCTCGCCGCTACTAGGGGAATCTCGGTTGATTTCTGTTCCTATGGGTACTTAGATGTTTCAGTTCCCCACGTTCGCCTCATAACGCTATGTATTCACGTTACAATAATCACTTATGTGATTGGGTTGCCCCATTCGGAAATCTGAGCCTAAAATGGTTTTTATCACCTGAGCTCAGCTTATCGCAGATTAACACGTCCTTCATCGCCTCTGACTGCCAAGGCATCCACCGTATACGCTTAGTCGCTTAACCATACAACTCTAATGAGTCTTAACTTTCGTTAAAACCTAAAGCTGTACGCAACTTGCTGGTTTGATAAGTGTCTTTCGACACTCGCCTTAGTTTTGAATATTCAAGACACTTAATAAAGTGTTGAGAACTTCGTTGAT
>NZ_JAFEUN010000188.1 GCF_016900895.1 Parashewanella hymeniacidonis | reverse complement strand
CAACTCAATGAATGATATCAACAGCATGACATGATGATTAGATCGGTCAAATGATCGTGAAAAATAGTGAGTTGAGTGCAGGTATTTTGTTCATTTAACTTTCAGAGTGCTGAATAGTTACAAGGCAATTAGCATATGGTGGTGATTGGCAAGTAGTTTACTCTATAAATGAACCCGATCACGTTGGTGATAGCTCGTTGACGAAAGATTCAATTTACACTTCGCTTCACTCATTCATTTCAGAAAATTATCCTGATTTAAAAAGTATATTTGAATCTTCATTGTTTTATGCGTTAGGAAACGATGCAGCTTCTGATAGATTAGAAGCTCCTTTAAAAAGGCTACAACTTTTATTATCTGATCAATCAATTGACATCAAAAATAAACGATTAATTCTTGATAAGCTTTTTAATAATGCTAATTGTAGAGCGAGTTACATCAGAGCTGAGAGCTACCTTTATAGCGCTTTGTTAGCATTAGAGTTTTCAAAGGGAGTTTATCAAAGTGCGTATGACCAAGCTGAACAAACATCTTTAAGTTTTACTCCTGAGAATACATGCTGGAATATGGTGAAGTCTTCTCCTCATGTTTTTCATGAAGAAGAAGTATCAAAACATCTTGTTGGATTACCAAGTTCAGAGCTATTCTCCGAAGTCTTTGACTCACCTTTAAATGACTTTTTTGAATCCTTATCCGATGACGAAAAAAGTTACCTAAAACTGGTTGAGAGAGCTTTTGCTGTTCCACATTTGAAGAGGAGATTTATTGAGTTAAATGTAAGCCATAACTCAAAGTTAGTCAGTGTTTCGCAGGGATTTTTTTGTATTCTTGAGGGAGCAGAACCTTCTCATAAGTATAAAAAAATTTCGTTATCAGATTTGAAAATATTATCTCCCTTAATTAAAAACGAACTTGAAAAAGCAAAGATATATATTCAAGTTATAAATCAGGTCATTTCTGAGGGAGATCTTGCGCAATTATGCGACATTTTATTAGCCATCGATGATAATTTTCCTAGTGATTTGAAAGCTGAATTATATGAGTTTGTGCAAAAGCAGCAAATTAATATAAATACTGATGACATTAAATTCATTGATATTGAAATTATAAGAAAAATTGGTAGTCTGCCAGAAAGTTGCAATGAACTAAAAAGCAAACTTTTACTCAAATGTTTACCTCATGCAATATCTAATTGTAACAATTATCAAACACTTCTTGAGCTAACTCAATTGTTGTTTTCTCTTAGCCCCAATAACCTACGAGAGATGGTTAAGACTGATCTTACTGAAGCAAGTGTCAAATGTTATCAAGAAGATGCGTCACTAGACAAACTAGAAAGGATGCAGAAATATTTTGAATATTTGCAAAGAAGAAATTGTGAATTTTCCAAAATGTTGATTCATGAATTAACAACGCTTTTACTGTCTGATTTAAAAGCGTTAAAAGTAAATTCTAAGCAGCTCAATCCGCTGCCAGAAATCCAACTTATTTTAAAACAAATCGCTGTTGTTGATGAGCTTCATACAGAATTAAAAAGCGAAGCATCTATAGGTAAAGTCAAAACTGAACTCATTAGCTTGCTCAGTAATAAATTAAAAAAAATAAATAGCGAACAACTAGTACATATTGATTTAAGTGCAGTCATGGGGTATTTCGATGGTGAAACGTATCAATATCTATGGAATATCGCAGTTGAGTCAAAAAATACTGCATTGATAGATTCATTATTACGAAGTTCAGGTGATTCTGAGGCGAATTTAAAGATTATTTATGCTTCTACTGAAAAATCTTTGAAAAACACCGATAGTGAACGCAAGTGTTTTTATAAATGTTTTGAGCATATAAACCGTAACTTTGCTGGTGATTGCCTAGAAAGCCGTAGTCTCATAAGAGCAATGTTTTCAAGTGATGATTCCGAATTGATTAAAATATTTATAGACTCTTCTCTATTTTCAAGGAGCTTAGATGCTAAACCATGGATGCATGGAATAACGCCATATTTATATGCTGTATATACAGGCAAGTTAAGTTTAGTTGATAGCATTGGAAATAAATACCCTCAGGTAATGAGTCAAAAAACAGAGACTGGTCAAACTGCGCTGCATTTAGCTTGTCAACAAGGTAGGAAAAACATCATTCAATTTTTAATTTCGCAAGAAGGTGTGGTTCAGGAATTAAAACGGAGAGATACAAATGGTAATACCGCCTTATATTCGGCCGTTGAAAGCAAACAGTTTGATGTGGCCATTTTATTATTAGAGACGTTTCCAGAACTCGCACGTCGACCTCACCCCATCACAGGAGACAACTTATTACATTATGCACTTGTGGTTGATGGTGAAGATGCAATAGCGTTTTTTAAGTTAGTTGTCTCTAAGAATCCAGAGCTACTTTACCAGTCTGATTTGAATATTCGAGGCGAAAGCCCATTAGCTCGAGCACTTCAAAAAAAGCCATATTCTTGGTTGGATAAATGTATTTTTAGCAAGGAAGACTTTGATTTTAGTAGACTACTGGAGAGTGGACTAACGCCATTAGCCCATATTCTTGAGGTTGATAATGATGCTTTATCTCTAGCTGTATTGACACAAAATGAATTAAAGCAAGAATTGAGTTTTGTTTGCCCAATAAGTAAAAAAAATCTTTTGCATTTTTCAGCAAAATGCCCAAAAACCTTTAAGTTTTTGCTACCAAAACTAAGTGAAAAATTGTTTGAAAAAGACATTGAAGGTTGGCTACCTCAACATCACATCATTGCATTTGCTCCGTCAGAATCCTTAGAGTTAATTTTGGATAATGAACTAGTAAATATTCATCACTTTGCATCTGACGATAACAAAAGTCCTGTGATGTTGGCAGTGGAATTTTGCAATCTTTCAAATTTAAAAGCGTTATTAGATGTTGGGGCAACATTAGGAGTTACACATTTTACAAAAGAAGAGTTATTATTTTTCGCAGCACAAAAAGATAGTTTAGAGTGTTTGAAGTACTTAGTTGAAGACAGCAGTTTACAGTTGCTCTCTAGTATGGATGACAGAATAAAAGGTAAGACGATTCTTGATGTTGCCGTGTGTTCAGATTCAGACAGTGTGGTGGACTATTTATTAGTGCATTTTCCTAAAGTATACGAACAATCAAAAACGGAAAACAGTAGTCCATTAGTTTTAGCAGTAAAACATAGAAGTCACAAGAGCTTAGTCAGGATATTATCTGATACAAAGGGACAGAGTGATAAGTCATGTGATGAAAGAGGTTATACGGCTTGTCATCTCGCATCAGAGCAACAAGATACTTATGCTTTAGAATTGTTTAAAAATCACCAAGCGTTATGTTCAGCCACTATTCAAAAAGTTGATTCACCCTTCTATCAATATTCACCTTTAATGCTGGCAGCACGAGAAGATAAGCATCTTGCAGTTCAAGTGCTTATGACGTGCAGTCAAGAAGTGCAGTTACAAACTGTTAACGGGATGAATGCATGTCATATTGCTGCCATTAATGGCTCAGTTAAGTCTCTGAATGAAATGAAGAGTTTGAATAGCAGTTTTATAAGTGCGGAATATAGCATAGTTAACAAATATACGCCTTTGTGTCTTGCTGCAAAGCATGGGCAAGATGCTGCAGTAGAATTATTAATTCAACAAGGCACATCGTTAACCTTTATTGTGGGGATACATAATGTTAATGGACTATATATCACACCTTATATAATTGCTCTTATTAATGGCAATTTTGACATTGCAGATAGAATATATCGTGCTATTGAAGAGCGAACGCCTAAGCAATCGCCAATTAAACTGCGAGGGAATTCAATTTATTTCGATAGGTTTAGGCGCTTCCTTGAAGATAATGGTGTAAAAAATACTGAAGTATTAAGAATGCTACTAGAAAGAGGCCCCCTGTATCAGTAACCATTCACCAGAGGGGGATTGACAATTTCAAATTCCCGTTTATTGACATTGATAACCGCAAGAGCGCTGCTGTTTTGTGATGCGAGTATCACTTTTGAGTGATATTCCACTATTTGGTCTAAAAGTCAATACGGGGCTGGTGAATGGTCATATAAGAAACGATTTTTAAACATAAAATGACTCGTTATATTGAATCAGTGTAGCCTGTCAATTCAGGCTACACGTTTTAGGAACAGTTTAGTCAAGCATTCTTTATGACTACTTATAGATTTTGTTTTAAACATGTCGGTTACCAATCCCTTACTTCTGGTGGTGTAGCACCAATCGACGTGATTTACCTATCAGTCAATGTCTCTAGATTTGTTTTAATTGTTAGAGTTTTTAACTAGTCGGCTATGAAAAAAATCTAACATTATGATCGATAATACAATATAGCTCTTTGATACATTCAATTTCGACCAGAAATGATATAGTGAACCTACGGTTTCTGGTCGTTTTTGGTGCTAAAA
>NZ_JAFEUN010000187.1 GCF_016900895.1 Parashewanella hymeniacidonis | reverse complement strand
GTTTTGTTCAGAATCGCCATTTTATTTTGATAGTTGTCGTGGTTGACTTATTATCTCAAAAATAAAGCTTTTCTCCTCAGATTTTTCTTCTTAATTTGTTACCCATGTTTGATGGGTTCCAATTTATTGATGCGCTTCAACGTCTTCTTATCTTGAGTTTGCCAATATAAGTAATCAGACCAAGCTTCATCAGTCCACGAAAGTAGACGACTACTCATCGATTAAGTCTCGAGCAGTTACTTTACCAGCTTGATATTGAGCAATTGAGCGACTTAAGTGGTTAGCATTCTCTGGCGAGCGTAAAAGATGAACAGTTTCCATTAAACTGTTGTAGTATTCTAATCACATAACAACAGCATCTTCAGAATCTCTTCGAGTAATAACAGTTGTGTCAGCATCTTCAACCACATGATCTAAAACAGACTTCAAACTATTACGAGCTTCAGTAAAAGAGACAATTCTCATAATAACCTCACATATACCATTTATTGTACAAGTATAATTGAACCAATCTTACTTGTACAGTTTACAGCACATATCGATAAGACTCATTATCTCCTATTCCCGTGGGCAGCAGGGTCACTGTGGGCAAGCTTTTAATATCAATTGGTTACTATGGGCACAGAGAAAAGCTATGCCCCTGAAAACTAGGGGCTGAATGATCAATGCTCGTTGAGAATGCTTTTTTTAACGCAGTACATACGTGGTCTAGAGCCATCTTTTAACTTCACTTTCTTTTGCAGTTTATCGGTATCAGCCAGCAAATACCCTGCATTTGCTAACGCTCTAGCAGCTCGACTGGCGTTTAGGCCATTGAGCACTTCTCGCCAATCTTTGGCATAAAAGCAATAGACTTCCTCTGTTGAATACTCTGGCCGAGCATCAATAACACCAACACAGTTTTGTACTTCACAGTTCCATCCTGTTTTTAGAACCGCAAAACGGCTAGAAGCATATTGCTGTATAAAGCTGCGAACTCGCTCAATGGCTTGTAGATCTTCCCCAGAATTCACGCCACCTCGACTATCAAGCCATTTAAAAAACAATTTGCGGCATGAATAAAAGCAAGAGTCTGTTTGCCAGTCGAGTATATTCCATTTAATGGCCAGTTCGCCCGCAGCTGCGAGTAAGGCAAACTTGTTGGTAACCCGCATTACTTGACCATCTGCCTCTTTGGGAATATCGCAATGAAAACGGCTTCTGATCTCATGATAAAAAGGGCTAACTTCGTTTTGGCGATTCACCAATTCATTAAGCCAATCATAAGAAATGCAGCCATAACAACCTTCGCTTTGCTGCTTTAAATAATCGGCAAACTCAGCAGGTGTTTGATCATAGGTTTGTTCAAAAATGCCCATATCCATTCCAGCATCAGCTTGTAAATCAATAACCCGTACTTGCTGCCCAGCTTTGATGTTCTTACCAACACTTGCCATTAGGTGTTCAAGCGTTACTTCACCCGTCGATAAAAAGACCAGTTTCCACCTTGGCGGCTGACGAATTTCACACGTATCTTTTAAGCGATTTTTGCCTTCGCCGTTCGCAAGCATATAAGCAATACCACCAATTTCTTTTGCATCTACTTCACCAATTTCATCTAACGCTAGTAAGCAATCATTAAACATGAGTGCAGTGCCTTCCAATCCATTAGCGGTTGAACGCCAAGTGTTACAAAGTCGGCTTGGTTTACCCCATATCGATAATGCTGGATACATAGCTGCTGTTTTACCAATACTGCTGTCGCCCGCTAAGTGAATACCAAAACCATCACTAGCACACAGCCGTAATAATGGTGAAGCTAGAGCCGCACAAATACCGAGGTTTAACACCGTATTGTGCTGGCAGTATTTCCCAATGCTATTACGCCACAATTCGCTGCTGCCTTGCCTGCCCATTCCAATTGTTGAACTCATGGTTTGCAGCACAAACTCATCTTTTGAGAACTGAGGCTTAAACGTAACTTGAGGGTGAACGAATGACTTTTGATGCCAGCCAATATGCGACACGCTATAAACTCGCTTTTGTACTAACTCACCCATTCTTTGAATAAAGTAAGTCAGTGCCTGACGAGCCTTAACTTTGCTGCTGATCTTAAGCCCTTTCATCAGCAAGATACGTCTGTATTGAGTCCCGTCACTGGCAAGCAATTCAGCGGGCATTGCCCATCGCTTTGGTCGATTATCATCATCAACCCAATGTAATAAGTAACCATAATTTGAACCCGTCGTGTCACGAGTTATAGCTTCAACTTGTAACCAAGAGCAAACACGAAATGGTGGGTTGCTGTCTTCGCCACTGCGCATTAACCATTTAGTTTTATCGTCATAATAAAACTCTTTTGGCAATGGATTGATTGGTTGAGGAACAACTTGCATAGGCAAACCTTCTAATTCTCTTAATGACTTCGACGAGAAGCAATCCATTGGTTAACATCACTCTCAAGCCAGCCAACCGCTCTGGCACCTAATGAAACAGGCGCAGGAAAATCACCTACAGCTATCAATTTATAAATCGTACTGCGAGCAATACCTGTTTTGGTTTTGACTTCTGGTAAACGTAAAATTTTTTCTTCAGTAAATATCGACATACTGAGCTCCTATAAGCGTTATTTAACACTTATAATTTTCTCAGGCTTTTCATAAAATCAATAATCAGCACTACACCTTCTTGGTTTAATTTGAGTCGCCAAAATTAACTCAAATTAAACGTTTTGATCTATCTTTTTTTATAACTTATGCAGCGTCCCACTCTGCCCAATGATAATTTATGACACGCCCCTTAATTATTAAACTAAAACTATTTGTTTATTAAGCTGCCCCTGATGCCCCCGTTATAAATCGAAAGCTAGATAGATTCTGCTTTGATGTTTTTTATTTGGCGTAATTCTTTTTATCTCCCTTTTAAAACAAAAAACACGATCATCGATAAAAATAACCTCTAATTACTATGGCAGGATTCGCAAAAAATCAGCGCTTGGTACCCATTTTGTCTCCCTCTGGTACTTTCCAGCATTTATTTACTTTTAAGCTTGAAAAGCGCTGGAATTTTCACCAAAAACATGAAATAACCAATAACGATGAAGACTTAAAGTAAAGGAGTTTTATATGGTTAATCATGTGGTAAAAACTCGTTTAACGGACGAGGAAAAAGAAAACTGGTTACTGTATTGCCAAAGTAGCGGCATCAGTCAGTCTGATATGTTGCGGATGCTCATCAACCGTTCATCACCTATCGCCAAGTTAGCGACTCCGTTTCACGCAGTTAAATCGAATAAGGTAACAGTTCGGTTATCTGAGCACGCACTGCAAATGCTACAAGAACAAGCCAAATATGAAGGTTACTTAAATCAAAGCCACTGGGTTCGGGCGGCAATTTTATCAAAACTCAACAACAAGCCAGTACTGTCAGTTAAAGAAATCGATGCACTTAATGCTTCCAATCGACAGCTCGCCGCAATCGGGCGTAACCTTAATCAAATCGCAAGGGTGCTGAATATTGAATATCGCCATAGTGATAAAATCACCAGAGAAATGATAGAAAGGCTACAAGCCAAATTTGAGCAGCATATCGCTAGCGTTGATCAGCTTGTTCAACAAAACAGTAAGCGTTGGGGTGTAACCAATGAACCACTGGCATCATAATCAAAATACAGATCTACTGTCAGGCCGGATTAGCACCAAAGCGAATCGAATTCGACGCTCTTATTCTCACAATTCCAAGCCGCCACAAGTGATGGTGAAAGTCAGCGGCTTTTGCCATAGTGCCAGTCATACTCAAGTCCACTTTGACTACATAAGCCGTAACGGTAATGTCGAAATTGAGGACGAGCTTGGTCATAAATTTCAACAGCCTAATGCAATAACTGAACTAGCCAAAAGCTGGCAAGACTCAAACACGACTTCATACACACAGCAAAATAGAAATGCGAGACATTCAACTCATCTTGTACTGTCCATGCCCAACGGCACTGAGCCTAAAGCGGTGAAACAAGCCGTTCGTTCGTTTGCTAAATCGAACTTTGCTGATAATCACCGCTACGTTATGGCATTGCATACCGACACCGACAGCCCACACGTTCATTTAACCATTAGGAATTTGGGGTTCGATGGTAAGCGATTGCATATTAAGAAAGGTTTACCGCAGCAATGGCGTGAAGATTTTGCGAATCAATTAGAAGAACTTTGCATAGCCGCTGATGCTACACCAAGTTTGAAAGCTCAGACTCGAAGCGTGTTTAGGATTCGGAGTTCGAGGGAGAGGGATCTTGAGTTGGAGTTGGAGTTGGAGTCGGAGTTGTAATTTGCTTGGCTCATATCGGGTTCAAGACTGCTAGGTAACCAATAGTTGAATGAGTGGCTCAAGCAGCCCTTTACCTCGTAGGCCAGCATTGTGTACAAACTCAAAAAAACCAAGATAAAGAGGGAGTTT
>NZ_JAFEUN010000186.1 GCF_016900895.1 Parashewanella hymeniacidonis | reverse complement strand
AGGCCAAGCATTAGAACTTGATTACCATCCATGTATTTACTTCTTAAATTATTGACTACAAAAACTAGATTTATTATCTCAAAAACAAACCCATTAAATCCACACTAAACGACGAAGAGCCAAAATTTGCTAAAAGAACTGGCAAATAAATTATTTGGGTTATCAATTTCGCAAGATGAGTTTTCTCTTAGCTACCTAGATAGAGTACAAGAGTTATTAAACATCTTTAAATTGGAACATGGCTCCCTGGCAGACAAACTTAAGGAATCAACAAATTTAAGAATGCTAGCAGATGGCATTGCATCAAATTTTAATCATTTTTTGATTGAAGAATTTAACACAATGCGCCTCAAAGAACCGGGAGAAAACGAGTTTGTCGACTTTTCAAAGCCACTCGTAGTGCATCAACCTAATCATTTTGAAGCACTCGCTTTATCTAGCTATTTTTCTTCTAGTGCTGATAACAGAAATACCTACGGCACGATTTAAACTCAATTTAGCGCTTAACAGATTGCAAAATAACAAACTTTCCATTCGATGCAACCAACTCACAATTCCCAAATAATCGCTTTAGTTTTGCGTGATATGCGAGGTGTCTGTTACCCACGACATGCAGTACTCCGCCATTACTTAATTTTTTTCTCGCATCAACGAACATTTGCCAAGCGATGTGATCCGTAATGGCTTCACCTTGGTGGAAAGGAGGATTACAAAGAATGAGATCTACTTCGGTGTATTCTGGTAAATGAGTTAAGCAATCGTCCCATATAAACTGTCCCTGTTGTTCTGCAAACCCATTGTCTATCCAGTTTTGCTGGGCACTCGATACCGCCATTGCAGAGTCGTCGACAAAGCATACATTTGCTTCAGGGAATAACTGAGCAGCTCTCAAGCCTAGAACACCATTTCCACAGCCTAAATCGACAATATTTTTAAAGTCTCCTTTGGGCATGTTTTCCAACATGATACGAGCGCCAACATCAAGCTTACTTGCTGCAAACACATTGCTTTTATTCGAAATGGATAACTCTGTATTTGGCAATGTCCAGTTTGTTGTTTTCAATAGATCTCGTTTTACGCCATCAAATACGCAATGAATTACTCTTGTTTTTTTCCATGTTAGGCTCGGATCTGCATCGCCATAGAACTTATTGATTTGCTCAACAATCGATTTATTGATGGACTTGGCTTTACCGCCTATGAGTAATGGCGTGCCTTCAGGGAGTATGGTTGATAGACGTGTAAGTAAGTGGTTTAAATAAACTAGGCTTTTAGGCAGCTTTAATAATACCAATTGAGGAATAAATGGAAGTTCTGCTTCACTATCAATTCGCTCAATTTTGTTGCTTAAATTATTGTCAGCTAAGTTAGACATTAAACCCAAGTGACTGGTTTTATTATCGGCTTCAAAACAAATCTCAGAGTCAGGGTATAATGTTTTTACACCACAAGTTAAGGCACCAAAGCCATCATTAACGATAAGGATCTTGTCGGTATCAAACTCAGATTCGTGAAGTGTTTTTAGCACATGCTCATCAGCAGCATCCCATGCTTGCAAATTTGACTTTTGCTGAATGGGATAACGGTTTAAAACTAATGAAAGTTGTGAATCAGAAAGTGCTAAGTTCATTTTGAGGCCATTGAGAAAAATAACGACCCCCATTATCTCAAAGTTCGATAAAGAAAATCAGTCTAAATTACGATAGACGGTTTTTTATTTGTTCAATTCCTGCGAATTATTACATTTGTGCTGTAATTAAAGTATCTGACTCTAGGGGCTGTTGATCTTTGTTTTATAATTCAGCTGAGCAATAAATCGCCTTAATCGAGGCGGAAATAGTGCAATTTAGTCATCTAAATAAACTATTTTTAACACAGAGTAAGGCGATTTAGACTCAGCCCGTAGGGCAATGGTTATTTTTAACGCTATCTGCATTGTCACTGCGCTCATTTAGAAGAACTAAATAACGCTTGTTCCGCTTTGTTATCGTCAAAAATAATCATTGCTGAAAATATCAACAGCCCCTATTTTTAAATAACTTATCGTCAGGTACTTTTTTGAGATATTTCAAGTTGTTTTTATAAGGAATTATGATGAAGCAAAAAGTAAATAAAGGGATTTCATATCTATTTCTCATTGTCTTGATGATGCTGGCTTGGTATCAAGTTGGAGAATGGATCATTTTGCAGTAACTTACTTCATTAGTATCGTTTTATGATTGGATGGGTATGCAACTTGGGCTATTAGGGGAGGAAAGTAATGAGCAAGAAAACTGCAACCTACCGGTAACTCTCTGTCGGAATTACCTCTCAAAAAGTAAGATTGATCTACTGATAAAAGAATCGGAATGTTACGACTTTTCATCACCGAAAATTAAGGTTTACGGGAAACAGCATTATATTCCTAGAGAGCAAGTTTGGTATGCCGATGAAGGCTGTGACATGCTTTATTCAAACTTATTGGTGTCAGCAAATCCTTGGCCTTACTACTTAAATCGACTTAGACATCAACTTAATACTGAGTTTTCTCAAAACTGTAACGGTGCACTTGTGAATCGTTATCGAAATGGTAAAGACAGTATGGGGTGGCACAGTGATGACGAGCCCGAAATATCTATTGGAACGGATGTCATCTCTATAAGCCTTGGAGCATCGAGAGATTTTGTTATAAAACACAAGGACACAGGCGAAAAGGAATCGTTTTTGTTGAATAGCGGTGACTTGCTCTTAATGCATTTTCCGATGCAGCAAGAGTGGCTTCATTCTGTACCGAAGCGGCAACAAATTGAAACTGAACGACTTAATCTAACATTCAGAACCATCATCCCAAATTATCATCAATAACATTTCTTTTTAAAAATGTGCTATTCAACACAGTTAAATCTCAAAATTAACGCTACAACTAAAGTTTTTAATGGAATGAGTCGAGCATGAATGTTTGTGTGATCATAACTGTCACAGGAGAAGGTGACTTTGAAATTGTAAATCAACTTGCTGCTGAAACCTGTGCCCTTAATGCAAAGTGGATGACGAGCAAAGTGAGTCGAATCGGTGAGCAATTTGCAGCGTTGGTACTCGTTGATATCGAGTCTGAAAAGTTAGGCTGTTTGGAGGATGCTTTTAGAACCAATTATCCGCAGCTAACCTTTAGCTACAGTGAGCCTAAAGTTGAAGCCGCAATATTCAGTGAGCCTATTCAAGTCACTCTGAACTGCGAAGACAGGTCAGGTTTAACACGAGAAATAAATGAATTATTAACAGGGCTGGAAGTAGAAGTAGAGCATATTAATACGATTAGAGCTCCGGTTTCGGGTTTAGGGTGTTCAGTTTATGAAGCAAAAATGACGGTAAGGCTACCTTCTGATGTGACACAAGAAAACCTCATACACCAACTTGAACAGCTCGATAACAAAATTCGAATCTCTTGTGATTGATCTTTCTTTAACGGGAAAGTAATCTTCGCCTGTCTTTTATCAATTGAGTTTTTAACATGGCTTCTTCATCAAATGGACCTGTTGCAACATTAATTTCAGAAAAGTTAAACAACAGCTTTTCACCAATGCATTTGGATGTGTTAAACGAAAGTAATCGTCATAATGTACCACCAGGTTCTGAAAGCCATTTTAAGGTTGTTATTGTCAGCGATAGTTTTGATGGCAAACGCTTGATTGCTCGCCATCGAATGGTAAATGAAGTCTTGGCTGATGAGCTTAAAAACAGCATCCATGCGTTATCTATTCACACATACTCAGAAGCTGAGTGGCAGGAAAGTCCTGAGGTACAAAGAACACCTAACTGTAAGGGTTAGAATTAAAGAAGGTAGAACTCATTACTGCATTACATGTTCATGAGTTGTATCTTTTTCAGATATTGTTACATACTGATGTTGGTTCGATGTCCTTAAATCAAATGGTCTATATTCAAGGGGTCAAGCATTTGCTGAGTCCAGGGCAACGTTTCCACGTACAGGGTGATATCCAAATTCCTTACTTGTTTGCTCCGATGAAGGTTCGATATTCAAATCTTCAGGTTTGGATTGCTGAGATGAATTAAGATCAACATTTCCATGTTCAGGGTGATATTTTTGCCCTTGACCTCTTCGTTCAGGTGAAGGTGCGAATGTATCAAGATCATGTGCAGCTTGCTTCCTTGACGTGATTGGTTGATGAGACGTACTTGTGTGAGCTGTTCTGACTCTTTCAGGTTCAGTATGTTTTGTTCGAGTGTTTTTATTTTCGAGTTTTAAATCAAAAAAGTTCAAGAAAGCATTAAAGTTTGCTTCAAGATCTTTTTTACTGTTGTAGCCACTTTCTAGCGCTTTGAATTGTTTGCTAATTTTTGAGTCGTCGGCAAGGCGCTGATTCATTTCATTAACTGTTAGAGGCTTTGTATTAGGCAACGGCGTAGCCGCTGTCTCTTGATCAGATCTTAGTGCATTTCTCCGTCAGCTAGCATTTCTTTCGCCATCCTATATCCAACGACATAAGATTGAAGGGTATCCCAACCTTCCCAAATCGTTTCCCAACCTGCT
>NZ_JAFEUN010000185.1 GCF_016900895.1 Parashewanella hymeniacidonis | reverse complement strand
TTCGGTTCTTCCGTAAGACAGATGTTCAGTGAAAAAAATTAGAGTATAATGCTCCCTAAAAAGATCTCAATGTCCACATCACTTCTTTATCACGGGTTCGGTATTCAAGGCCCTTATCATCACATTTCAACCAAATATGAAAATGGTTCGATAATCTTAAACATTGCCCATAACACTCCGATGAAGTGTCCAATGTGCCGCTCTCGCTCGGTTACCAATAAAGGAATAAAGCCACGTCGCTTTCATGGTGAACCAATAAGAACAAAGCCAACTACATTTGTATCAATAGCCAAAGAATCAAATGCAGTGATAGTCAGTATGCATATTTTTTTAAGTGTCGTATTCTATCTTTGAAAGCATCTCTATCTACAGTGAACACGTCACCTTGGAACTCAAAGTAACCATTGTCAGTCTCATCACAATCGATGTATCTATCATTCCACAAAGTGGCATAGTCTCGGCTACATTTAGATGAAAGCTCTCTACTAATAGAATTTCCTTCCTCATCCATAAGGTTAAATTCTTCAGATGGATCTATTAACAAAACAAAAAAGTTTTTATATGGATAAACACTATCTCTATAAACTAGTCATAGACAGGATCTTAAGTATAAGGTGATAAAAAGATAGAAAAAAGGCTTCATTTGTGATCAAATTTTCTCGCCAAAGTAAAAGTAATCACTCAGAAGCCAATGTCTATTATTTCAGTTAAGCAACAAATCACCAAATTCTTTATTCCTTCAGTCCTAAATGAGCAAGCCAAAGCATTGGTTTTATGAAACGTATTAGAGCGATTAAGCCTCTGGAATTGGTCACCAGCCTTGTTGCAGCTTTAAGCAAAAGTAATGCTTCTTCGATTAATAAAATTGTTAGACAGTTCAACGGCATGAGATTATCTGAAGATGAGTTTGTAGAATATAAGCTTTTTCACAATCAGCTTGCTAAGCAAGCATTCCCTGAGTTTATGAAACTCATCACCAAACAAGCCATGGCGACATTACTGCCTCAGGAGCATGAAATGCCTGAGAGGCTGAAGCAGTTCAAGCAGGTTATTTTACATGATGGTTCATCACTGACGGTACATCCAGAATTGGCCTCTGAATTTAAAGGGCGCTTTACCAAAACTGCACCTGCTGCGATTGAATGTCATGTGAGCTGGTCATTGTTTGAGCGCAAAATCATACGAATGGAAATCGATGCAGACTCTGTATCGGAACATGATTATTTACCAGCAGTTCACACACTCAGAAGCTGCTTATTTTTGGCCGATTCAGGATATGTAAACACGCCATATTTTGCTGAACTAGATAACAATAATGCAAGCTATATTGTCAAAGGAAAGTGCAACTTAAACCCAACAATCATCAAGGCTTATAATGGCAAGGGAAAAGAATTAAAGCGACCAGTCGGCAAGAAACTCAAGGATGTATCTCAAAAGCAAAGTAGTCAAAAAGTGATGGACTTTGATGTCGAATGGGGGAAATATCAGTGCCGTTTGATTCGATGCTGGGTTGCATCTGAAGAGAAGTTTGTGATTTGGTTAACCAATTTGTCACGAGCTGAGTTTAGTGCGGATGAAGTGATGATGCTATATCGAGTTCGGTGGCAAGTAGAACTTCTGTTTAAAGAGTTAAAATCGCATAATAACCTGAGAAAATTCAATACTCAGAAAAAACCAATTGTTGAAGGATTAGTCTGGGCAAGTTTGCTTGCGCTTATTTTAAAAAGGGCAGTAGCAACGAAAGCTGTTGAGCAAATATCATTTTTCAAAGCCGCAACGAATGCTGAGGTTTGGTTTATTCCTTTAATACAAGCTATCGCTGATAGAGAATATTCAACTCTAAAAGAAAGGCTTGAGTGGGCATATATTTATTTGAAAAAGAACGCCACTTTGGCTCAACAGAAAAAATCTAAAGGTAACAGTAGCTTGAACAATATTTTTTCTCACTTTAATTCTTAAAGTTCAGTCTATGATATAGTGTTAGACGGTACGTGGCAAGAAGCACAAAAGATATTCAATAAAAGCCCTTATCTCAAAGAGCTTCCAAAAGTAAAAATAGAAACATCTACAGAATCAATATACCAGTTGAGGCGTAATCAACGGGGAAATGGCTTATGTACGGCTGAAAGTGTTATTGAGCTGCTTAGAATCAAAGGCAATGAAATGACAGCAAATCAACTGCAGTCGAAACTGATAGATTTTGTGGCAGAAAAATGAAATATGCTGCTTAAAGTAGTTTGATTGAAACTCGTAGATTTTTTAAGAGGGAAGTAAGTACCTCCCCATTAACATCATATTCAAATAAGTACCTGACGATAAAATCTTAAAAAATTTATCGTTAAGTACTTATTACTGTAAATGTTCGGATCGAACGTCTAGAGGTCGTTTCCAATTAGTCATTTTAATTTGTTACTGCCCTTAGCATATGAATTCGGCTAGCCTAACAAGAGACTATGACATAAAATTTTCTTAAAATTTAACTCTAGGGCGTGTTGATCTTTCAGGATTAAATTTTGTGCTATTTGAGCATTTATCTGTTCAAGGCGTGAGCAATGAAGTTTAGCAATCTAAATGAATTGCTCACAACAAAGAACAGGGAGCGCTCAAAAGCATCGAAGACAGCGTAAATTGGTCATTTCTGCTGCGTTATCGCTTGATTATTTGGAAACTCCCCTCTGCTGTTCTCGTTGTTGCTCTCTTCTTTGCTCTTCTAATCTTTGCTGTTCTCGTTGTTGCTCTCTTCTTTGCTCTTCTAATCTTTGCTGTTCTCGTTGTTGCTCTCTTCTTTGTTCTTCTAATCTCTGCTGTTCTCGTTGTTGTTCTCTTCTTTGTTCTTCTAATCTCTGCTGTTCTAGTTGTTGTTCTTGTCTCTCATCACCGAGCTTTGTAATTTGAGTGAAATTATTTTTTATCAATGGATTGGTGTTAGTTTTATCTAAAGAGCCAAGTACATTACTCTTGTTAATATTGACTGGCATCATTGTCTTATTTTTACTAATTAGCACATCACTACACCCATCAAACACATCACCAGTTCCAGTATCGGTTAACCAAATACTGGCTATGACGTGATGACCTTCATGATCTTCAGGTATGTGACAAGTAAACTTCCAAGGTGTTGACCCTGTTAAATAATCCCCTTTAATGGAGCAAAACTTAGTCATTTCTTTCCACGTTAAAGGAGCATTTTGATCATAACCATTATTAGTTATATAAAGATCAATAGCTTTAGTTTTATGAGCTACAGTCGCATCGTATACAAATGTTAAATCTTTCCCAGCGGTTATAGGATTACCTTCATCATCTTCTGATGTTGCTTTTATATCACTAGGCATTTCGTCTAAGGCAGTAAACCCTAGTCCACATATGTTCTTGTCATTAATACCGTTGTTTTGGTAGTTGTCTTCATCTTGGATGTTTTTTCGAACAGCATTCCAGTTGTAAACATTTTTTTTATAATCTCTACAGATCCTTGATACTGGGGCTTCAGGTTTTTCCGAAAAACGACAGTAATATTGTCTAGCTTGTGGAAATTGCATTGCACCATGTGCAAAAGCGAACATTGGTGTGTGTAATGTAGCTATAGCAACTAGGTTGAAGCCTAATCGTGATATAGATGGATAAAAGTGTTTCATAGCAAGCCTAATTAAGTTCAGTTACTAGTTATAATTAGTAAATTACAAACATAGTTATAAATCCAGTAGTAACCATTAAATATTCATTAAATTTAGATTAAGCCAATCCATCTAAACGTTGACAAAACAGTCTCTATACGACCTTAAATTTTTCTATTGAAAATCCATTTTTAAAGCCCGCCCGTTCAGGTTCTGTCGCATCTTCGAAATTGAACACAAGAACACTGATTTTCAGACACAATTAGGCTGCCAGTGAGTAAAACTGCTCCCAAACCGATTGACCCTGTGCCTTGTGGTCATCGTAATTGCAGCTTGTGCCAGCACAACACCACTCAAGACTGGCTCAACCGTCAGCAAATGAAATTATTACCTGTCGAGTATTACATGGTGACCTTTACCTTGCCTGCCGAGCTTCGACCGCTGACGTTTCATCATCATCAACAACAAGTGTTTGATGCCATGTTTAGCGTCAGCCAAAGCCTGCTGAAAGACTTTGCCAAACGCAAAAAAAACTTACAAGCTGACATTAGTTTTTACATCGGTATTACACACCCATGGGAGGCAACGGCAATTTCACCCACACATTCATGTGGTGATACCCGCTGGCGGTTTCAATGCCGCTCGTAAACAGTGGTGCAAAGATAAGGGAAAGTATTTGTTTAACGGCAAGGCGCTGGCGCAAGCGTGGCGAGGCCGAATGCTTGAGGCAATAAACCATCAGCTTAAACTCAAGCTGCCAAAATCAATACCACAAGAATGGGTCGTCAACTGTCGGCATGTGGGCAAAGGATTACCTGCGCTTAAGTATCTTTCTCGATATTTGTATCGTGGTGTATTACCTGACAGAGACATCATTAATGCGACCGATACTGAAGTTAGCTTTCGCTATACCGACAGTGAAACT
>NZ_JAFEUN010000184.1 GCF_016900895.1 Parashewanella hymeniacidonis | reverse complement strand
GGGTTTGATTTTTAATTCATAAATATCGGGGACAACAGCTTGCCTTCTAAGAGGGCAAGCACCAGCCCCCTTACAGGGGGCGAAAGGCAAAGCCACCTTCTAAGAAGGTGGATTCTTTAACTTGAAAAGTCAATACGGGGCTGGTGAATGGTTACGATTTAATCAGCAAAACAAAAGCGATTTTTTACCTGACAAAGCAATATCACGCTTCATTGAGCGAACATTATCAATCATTGAATCTAACCAAAAAAGGATCTTAAACAAACTTGATTAACAGATAAATTAAATCTGACGTGGTCAACTAAATTTAGACACCTCAGTTAAGAGACTTTCTTTAAATCTCTTTCTTGTGCTTCGTTATCATTTGGACTCATATAACCAAGCATAGAGTGCAAACGGTTGCTGTTATAGAACATCGTTATGTAACTCAAAATATCTTGTTGAGCTTCATGCCGAGTTTGATAACTTCTCCACTGAACTTGCTCTTGTTTCAAACTGATCTGGCTTCGAATCTTTGTTCACTCATAAAAGAGAATTGAGCAAAGGTATCTACAGTGCTGATAAGAACGTTGACAAACAAATTGTCATTTAATTTTTTTAAATCATATAATGCCTTATCAAAATAAATAAATATCAAAATGAAAGCTTTAGAGAAATTTTATAGATTATTACTGTTGTTGATTGGTATTACAGGCATTATTGTCTTGTATGCAGGTAATCTATTTCTGTTGATCGATGGAGCTCATATTGATCCTGCCATGCTGTTTTTCCTTCCTTGTCCTATAATCTGCCTATTTTTTGGATTGGCTCCCAAAAATAGAGTTGCATTGATAAAGTATTTTAGTCGCAAGCACACTATTAAAGCTTGATTGTTTTTTAGTCTATGGGTTGAGTGTTCTTATTCTTGCTGTAAAACCCCTTTATACCATTTGGTCGAGTTTTAAATATCCTTAAGAACCACATGTATTGTTCAGGAGAAAGTTTGATTAAGTCTTCAACTGTTTTGTTGAGTGCCGTTGCTTCTTCTTCCTTCGTTATTAATGGCTCAAAATGAAGCGGTGTTTGCAGATTGACGTTAAATTTATTGGTTAATTTGCAATAGGTTAAGTTTATCGGAATCACTGTTGCATCCGTCGCTTTGGCTAATCGAGCTAAGACTGGCAATGTGGCTTTTGGAGTCGAAAAAAATGGGGCAAATACAGAGTGTTTAATCCCAAGATCCTCATCCGGCAAGTATAAAAAGCTCTTTTTATTTTTCAGTTCCACAATAATGCTGCGTAAACCCGCTTCACGTTTATAAATTTTACCGCCATTTCCTGTTCTAATTTTTGCGGCAATCCAATTATAAATTGGATTTTTATGGGGTTTTGCCATTGAAACCATAGGAATCTCAGAATTTAATCTCAAACCTGCAAAATCAATTCCCCAAACATGAGGCAAAACGAAGATAACAGGCTTGCCGTTATCAACACTCTGCTTAATTAAGGTAGAACCTTCAAGAGTCACTTTTGCTGTGAGCTTTTCATTGTTGCAGAGTAATAATTGAGTTTGAGAGAATATTTCTGTTAAAAAGTTAACCGTAGTTTTATGAACTAAATTTTCAACTTGTTCATTTGAGAGCTCTGGAAAACAAGTATTAATGTTGACTCTCGCAATATGAATCGGCTTTTTTACAAAAAGAATTACCAAGTTGGCAAGTACATAAGATAGCTTTCTTCTGCTAGAGCAGGGCAATAAGCCGATTAGAAATAGAATAAATACGCCAATCCAAGTACCAATATATCTTGGATGTAAAAAAGAAAGCTTAAATGTAGGCTTAAAAAATAAATTTCTCTTAGACAACTTCTTCACCGAATCCATGGTTTTAGGAAAAAGCCGATTATCCTAACCGGCTTGTACAGCATTATATCTTACTGATTAAATAATCTAAACCACCAGTGATGGCAGCGACTTGTGCTAAGTTACATTCTTTGGCCGTAACTTTTGGACTGTCTGGATAAACTTCAGTGGTGGTGCAATATTGACGATTGGTAAAACCAGCGCATAAACCTAAAGCTTTAGTTGGATAGTTGATAACCCCATCCTGCTCAACAGGTTTACTTAAAATTTGTCCGTCAGCTTCTGGTGGCGCAATGTGAGTGATTTCTTTAACGGAATCAATTATTGCTTTTTGGAATTCATATTGCGGTAATTCATTGTCACCTACGAGATAAAATCCATCTGGAACTGTACCTGCTGAATAAGATTTACCGTCACGGGAAGCTAAAGCAGGTCTAAATTCATTTTCATCAGAATCAGTCGTTTCATGAAGGTCAATGTGAACAAAAATAGCTGTATCTAATTTATTCACAAAAGCCATAACCTGAGCAGCCTCTTCTGATGGCGAGTTTTCAACAAATGAACGGTTTGGGTCAACGGCGTGCGGGTTCCAACGATTTATGGTTTCGTATCCCCAAGGGCTGATGCAGGGGGTAATGACTAAATTGAAATGTTCAATGTATTTAGAGGCAAACTCTTTAGCAAAGAGTATAGCGCCTTGAACACCGCTGGTTTCATAACCGTGGACGCCACCTGTAATAAGAGCCGTTGGCCTATTACTGTCCCAGATTTTAGATTTTAAAGCGAAAAGAGGGTATTTTTCTGGGTTAATTGGAAGAGAGCCATATTGAATAATGTCAAAGTTATCATTTACATCTTCGAGTTTTGCTAAAACCTCTTTGTTATAACTCCGTTCTATGGATGTAGTGTTATACCACAGTTGCTTTTCATGTGCTTCCCAAGGGGTGTTAGGTGTTCCGACGTGATAAAAATGTGCCATTACTCTGCCTTTTATTTGTTTTTCAGACAGAATAATGGAACTTAGGTTTTCAATCAAAGCTTTGCGAGAGCTCTGGCTGCCAAATGCAGTTTTTTATCCTCGGGGTTGGATGTAGTAGTTTTGCCGAGCAGTCTTCCATTTTTGTCGATAAAGAAGGTTGTTGGTGTACCCTGTACGCCATAGGCTTTAGCAACCTGCTCTCCATTCAATAGGGTTGGGAAGTCTATACCCCTCTGCTTTAATACTAAAGCGGGTTGTGCATTTTTTTCTTCATCAAACGATATCCCGATGACCTGAACTTTGTGAACCCCATTTTTGTCAGTAAATTTATGATAGATTTTATTTAAACCAGGTTGCAGCTTTTTACAGTAAGGGCACCATGTTGCCCAAAACTGAATAATCAACGGCTTACCAGCATAGCTCTTTAACGTATGAGTTTTACCAGAAGCGTCTTTTAGAGAAAAATCTGGTGCAGGTTTAAAGTTATCGGCGGCATAAATGTTTAGGCTGAAGAGAATCAAAGCCAAGCTAGTAAAACTTTTTATGAGATTTTTCATATTACGACTTCTAGTGTTAAATAGGATGAGTTAACTTAGACCGTTAATAACACGATATTTTTTCAATGATCCAGTAAGGAAAATACATAAGATATGCTGACAACTCATTCAAGGAAGGGAAAATTAGTATTATTAAGTCAACATGAAAGTGAAAATAGTCGCTTAGCCATTCAAGAAGCTCTAGGTAAAAAGGCTAAAAACGTCGGTTATCTAGCATCGCAACCTGACTCTAAGCGTACGTATTTTACCGCTACTCAAAGGTTTTATAAGGAGCTAGGCTATAAAATGGAAGCCTATCTTGAGCTAGAAGGTGAATTCAATTCCTGCGCACTGGAAGTGCTATTAGCCCAAGATGCGATACACCTTAGTGGTGGTGACACTTTTCGGTTCCTTGAGTTTGTAAAAGAACGTAATTTAGATAATCAATTGATTGAATTCTATTTAGCCGGTGGAGTGCTAATAGGAGTCAGTGCAGGTGCGATGATATTAACGCCATCTATTGAAACAGCAGAATTTTGTGGCGATATTAATTCTAGAGGTTTACAGGACTTAGCTGGTCTTTGCTTAACTGATTTTTGCCTTGTGCCTCATGTTGAAGACAAGTTTATTTTACTTGAGACGGGCAAGGCTCCAATAAATGCTTATTTGATGGGGGATAATGATGCTTTGGTAATTGAATCTAACCAAAAGTTATTTATTTTTGGTGCTCCAATATTTCAAAAGTAATAATAAACTGAAATTTTTTGACTGTATGAATCCTATTTTTGTTGCTTAATCGCCTTAATTTGGAGTTTAAATCTTATGGTGTTTAAGTGTTTAAGTGTTTAAGTGTTTAAGTGTTTAAGTGTTTAAATTGTTGATTTTTATGTGTTATTTTTGCAATTGTAGTAAAGTTCGTTTTTTCCTCAACTTTCTCACATTCATCAGCGGCTTCGGTTGAAGTCCTGTCTCTTGATCAGATCTTAGTGCATTTCTCCGTCAGCTAGCATTTCTTTCGCCATCCTATATCCAACGACATAAGATTGAAGGGTATCCCAACCTTCCCAAATCGTTTCCCAACTTGCTATACCTGTGCGTTTAGTATCTGTAAAACCACCCAATTTAGCCAGCGATTGATAAGCCCACTTTAGGCTTGGAGTATCTTTGCCATTCCAGCCCCTTGGCTTTTTAATCTTCATTAGCAACTTCCACTCATCT
>NZ_JAFEUN010000183.1 GCF_016900895.1 Parashewanella hymeniacidonis | reverse complement strand
ACAACTCAATGAATGATATCAACAGCATGACATGATGATTAGATCGGTCAAATGATCGTGAAAAATAGTGAGTTGAGTGCAGGTATTTTGTTCATTTAACTTTCAGAGTGCTGAATAGTTACATTTATTTTACCTGCGCATCGAGGAAATGGATTAAGTAAGTGGTTGATGACTTGTATTTAATCGCATCCTGAATTACAGGGATTGAGAAGAATCATGTTAGTGACTCAGGATGCACATCAACTTTATAGCCAATTTGGTTTTGAACAAATTGACTATCCATAACGATATATGGCTTTACTCAGACCAGATATTTATAACCGTTAGTCTGGCTGATAGGCAAACTTACCGCTGCCCAAAAAGACAACAGACAATGCTGTAAACAAGTAGAAGAATTGAAGCTCTAAAGCATAGCCACCACTATCACCGACTGAAAATAGTTGGCTCATATGTACAAGACCGAGCACAAAGAACATATTCACTACAACAATAGCTGCTGCTATTCGTGTTCTAAAACCAATTAAAATCATTAATGGTGCAACGATTTCACCAATATAGACGCCGTAAGCGACAAAGGTAGGCAGCCCATGCTGGGTGAGCGTTGAAGATATAAATCCCATTGAACTAGGGTGCATGACTTTCGCTATACCATGGAAAATAATAAGAATGGATAAGACAAGCCTAAGAATGAGCTTGCCAGCGTGATTACTTAAAGCATCGTCAAGCATAACAACTCCGTACTTTTGTGAAATCAAAGTAATATTACAAAGTATAACGAGCTGACCTTAAATTGAATTAGTTAATTGAACTTTGTTCAGTTCCCTTCAAGCTAACTCTCTTTTTTATTAGGTTTTTCCCAGTAGAGTGTCCCTAAAAGAAAATCAAAAATAGGCAGAGTAATATTAAAGTTTTCTTTTACCATGATACTGCGGCGGTGATGCAAGTTATGCAGTTGCCTTAATTCTCGCCAAACAGGAACTTTTTCTACAAAACTCCCATTGGGTAAGTGGTAACTAAAATGCATAACTTCGTAAAATAAATAACCGAAAATACCTCCTGTAGCCATTAAAAAAGCCACATTTGCTGAAAAAGTAAAATAAAGAACGGCGCCCATTGGTAATATTAAGCCGATTAAAAAAGCAAATATTAAATAAGTGGGGAAAAGTACGACACGCCAATCTCTCACAGACTGATAAGGCATATAATCTTCTACAAAGAAACTGTGATGATCGCCAGTATGGCGAGAATAAAAGAGGCTACCAATTTTTGTGTGGATATGCCCAAGCCAACGATGTGCTGCATATTCTGCAAAGTTTACACACAGAATAGCGATAGGCAATGTAAGCCATTCGGTGACGGTAGGTTCATTGATTTGATAAATAAAGTAGCTGAGAGAGGCGATGCCAACGATAACGACAGAGAGCATATGAACCCAGCCATTATAATACTTGCCCACTTCAGAACGGTATTTAGCCCGGTAATTCTCCATTGCGTTGAAGTTCATGTGTATCCTTAATTGTTATTTTTGTATAAATACTCTATCAGGAATCAACAGTCATGGGCCAGTGGATATTTTTAACATTACCGTCACACTTGAGAAGGCGGGGGCCAACGCAAAGCATCATTGGCTTGCGTGAAAGCAAAACTTCTACGAAGTTTATAAAGTCGTGGTGCTGCACAACACACTGCCAAAAGGGGGATTCTTCAGCAAATTCCCTTTTGGAAACCCAGTGCCGTCCCGCAAAGTTAAACGTAATTCCTCTTATGGCAAAAAATAACTAACGCTTCTGATGCTGCATCTGATAGGCAGGACGATTGAATGTCGTGAAGCACATGGATGTGCGGGAACGACCATGCACCCCAGAATCTAGCGCAGCGACCATGCTGCGCTTACGCTGTTTTTCATTAACGAAGAATTACAACTTTGCCATGGGGAACTGTTGTAGACGCAAGGGGTATTGGTCGTTTTAAATTCAGTACAAGTGATAACATTAAAATATTCAATCATATCTGAAACGTTCAGCTTCGTTTGGGCGGCAAGGGATGATGCAAGAAGGGATTTGCTGGAGAATTACCGACATACAAAACTGTCGTTACTGCGTTTCCTTTTTGCTCGGGTGTGGGTGGAAAGCCCACGATGTTTTAAAGTGCTAAGCACTTTCTTAACCAACTTATGTCCCTAAATGAGCCAGAGACTTGCAATTCATGTAGGTTACTATTAGTGTACTCAAAAATGTTTAAGCAGGTTAGAAGGTTACTGGCATTTACTTTTAAGTAGAGCTGCAGCCTATTTCCTAATTAACATTAAATTTCATTTATTTTCTTGAAATGAGAGTATATTAGTTCATGATAGCTGAGTTATTTTCTATTCAAGTGAAAGATAAAAATGACCTTTCCAATTTTTAGCAGCAGCGTACCAAGTAAAAGTTCTTTTGAACACTCCGACTTACCAGACTTTGACATTTTGACATCACCACAAAGTTTATTATGTACAAAAGTTAAGACTGAAATTCAATATGGAGTTTATAGTCTTTTACTTGAAGTTAAAACAAAAGGTGTTGTTACCCAAAAGAATCAACCTAATAGTTCAGCCCGTCCAAACTTTGTAATAGCACAAGCATGTATGGAGTTTAATCTCCTACAATTACTTACAGATGATCCAAATAGTGTCATTTGTATTGTTCATACCGATACACCAACAACCCCTCTTTGTTCTGATGATGATATAGGTATAGAATCATTAATATCACAGCAAGCTCAACATGATAAAGGAACACTATTTTCAGTAGAGCTTCGAAAGCCAATAGTTCACGAACTTTGTAAAAAGTGTTCTACAACTTATCCATATTATGTGGTTTGTAAACAATCAAGGCAATCTGCAGCTGAAAGCAAAACTTATTCATCTGAAGCTGAGAAGCGGCAACATATTGAAAAAGCAAAAGCTCAAGACGCCGCATTCGATAAAAATGAAAAAAATGAAAACTTTCATATACAAAAACTCACTAATTCAAATGTAACATCTGAATTATCTGGAGCTAGTTATTTATATAAAAAAAATAGTCAGTGGCGCTATTTTGGGATAAGTGCTCAGCAGGCTAAAGATGCTGACGATGCTATGGATTGGAAGATGTGGGATGTTGCAGTATGCTCAAAAGAAGGGAAAGATCTAATATCTACTTATAATCAAGTATGGCCTGAAGCTATACGAAACATGTTCTTTAATAAGTAATAAATGTCAGGAACTATTTTTTTAACTCAATCCTCATTTTTAGCACTAAGTGCTGAAAATTTAAGGCTTATCAAAAATTCAGTTGGCTCAACTGTTACTTTTAAGTCTTTCCTTAATAAAACTTATCTGATTGTAAGTCAAAATGGCTGCGTTAGAATAGAGCGAGTCGATTGGATTGGGAAAATCAGGCGTTTTATTATTTTTAGTAAATCAGACCAACATTTCAATAAACTTTTGGAAATGGAGACTTCCAAATTAACCATAACCGAACAAATTGAAAAGTTTGATAAACAAAAATTACGTTCTGTTCCAATCTATTTTGCTAGTTATAATGTAACATTAGTCCCCTTAGCTCCTCCATTCCATGGATTTGTTGTAGCAGGTGATTCAAAACATTCTAAATGGTTTGGATTCAAATGTGATCCTAAAAGGGTTCCTCTTGAAGTTTCAACAAAATGTATAACAGAAATAGAAAATAGCCAGTTACCAGAAAAATTGAAACGTGTAGCTAAACAATTAAGAGGTAAAAGATACCCGAATACTTATTGCTTTTTAGACGACCTTAGAGAGTTAGTTAATGGTCCAATTAGCCCTGGAAACGTAAAGCTTCTAGTTAAAATAGCTAGAAAAATATCAGGAAAAAAAGGCAAGTTTAATAAGCCAGAGATCACATCTAATAGAACTAAAGCGGATTTAAGAATGTTTGAGCTAGGAAAGGTAGTTAAAAAAAGGCAACCTGTTAGGCTAATTACATTGCATGAAATAACCCAAGAGCAGGCTGTATATCAAAGATATCAAACGGAATGCAGACTGAAAAATACCTCATTAGCATCTGCAGGTATTCCTCCAGAGAAAACGGTTGAATATAGTAAATTCCCTAAAGGTAAAAATGAAGCAAACTGCAATAAGGCTGCAGCTACACTATTACAAGCTTGTATGAATCGCGAGCAAGGTATTCATACTTCTCGCTTCCAAAAAGTACAATCTGGGACAGTGTACTCAGTTGGGAGTGGTGAGAGAATGTATTGGCATGATCCTCTTGTTAAAAGAAATGGTTAAGTCCATACCAGACGGCCTGAACTTGGTCTTTTTAAATACTTATCAACTCATTTTTGTCCAAAAATGAGCCAATTGGTTGTAATAAAAAAATTAATAATTCATATGGTTACTATCAATCCGTACAGGTGAGGAAAACCTAGGGGCTGGGCTCCCCCCCTCCCGAAACGTGTGAGATCAAAAACTAACTAGGCTCATATCGGGTTCAAGACTGCTAGGTAATCAATAGTTGAATGAGTGGTTCAAGCAGCCCTTTACCTCGTAGGCCAGCATTGTGTACAAACTCAAAAAAACCAAGATAAAGAGGGAGTTTTTCTTGTGATATTCCTCGATGTGGTCTTAACCATGGCCTAAGTAATGACCAG
>NZ_JAFEUN010000182.1 GCF_016900895.1 Parashewanella hymeniacidonis | reverse complement strand
TTTACTGAGTACAGCTTGTTTTCTTTCGTCTGAATAGTGTGTCATTAGGTTGCCTTTCCCGCCCCCTTAAGCGGTTAATAATTAGTTAAATATTAAGAGTGACAACCATCCTGACACAGGGGGATACATATCGCCGATGACGTACACAGATAATCCCATAATCTATACACCTGTCATTGGGCAGTTAGAGATGAAATATAATTTGTTTTTATTTTAGGGTGTAAATGATAATTATAACCTTGGGTATTTTTTTATTCGAGGTTTGATATGTCAATGTCATCCGTAAACCAAGCCGCTCAAACGCTTTACAATAACCTTCCTAGTGCTTCAACCGTCGTTCAGACCGATGTTGGTTTAGGGGTTGTGGCGGCTACCAGTGGCTTGTCTGTACCTGCTGCTGGTGCGTATCTAGGCTATTCATTCGTTAAGTCTCAAGCCGATGGGGCTGTTGATTTTTTATTGGATAAAGGGGATAAGCGATTCTTACCAAAAAGCATTCAACAAAGCAAAATTGCACAATACACAGGCTCCGTCATTAAACACGGAGCTCATGCGGTGGTTTCAGGAAGTTTCTCACCACAAGGGATTATCTATGACACGGCCACAGCCGCCGTGGGCTTGCTTACCGGTCAAGCGGCCGCCGGCGTGTCCAATGCTGCCCAAGATGGTGACGAAATACCTGGTGGACTATGTCTGGCGCTGCAAGAGGGTCAGCATGATACGGTGGCTGCGTTTATGAAGGTGCTGGCGGAGTTACTGAAGGAAGGGAAGCTATCAGAAGATAAGTTCATAGAGCTGGCAGCAGCGAAAGATGGTGACGAAATACCTGGACTATTTCTGGCGCAGAAAAGCGGTCAGCATGATACGGTGGCTGCGTTTATGAAGGTGCTGGCGGAGTTACTGAAGGAAGGGAAGTTATCAGAAGGTAAGTTCATAGCGCTGGCAGCAGCGAAAGGTGGCAATGAAACACCAGGGTTATTTCTGGCGTTGCAAAACGGTCGTAATGAAGTGGTAACGGCATTTATGACGGTGTTGGCCGAGTTGTTGAGAGAAAAATCTTTGTCGGAAGAGGCATTCAAGGAGCTGGCAGCGGCGAAAAGTGGTAACGAAACATTTGGGTTATTTATGGCGCAGGAATGCCATTATCATAAGACGGTAAATGCATTCATGAGCGTGTTGGACTCATTAGGTAGAGGTGGGAGTTTGTCCGTGGATGCATTAACAGAACTCAAAAAGAGAGCTAAACCTTTAGGTAACCCCCTTTTTTAGGATTAAGCAGTTCGGGTTATTATGTGTAAAAGAATTTTATGGAATGTCAAAAAAGATGGCATCGTTACGAAGGTAAGGGATGGTCAAGTCACAGTAAAATTTGATGGGCATCTGACTAAAATCAATAAGGTCTTTTTCAGATTTTAATTAGGTGGTTTTACAGATACTAAACGTACAGGTATAGCAGGCTGGGAAACGATTTGGGAAGGTTGGGATACCCTTCAATCTTATGTCGTTGGATATCGGATGGCGAAAGAAATGCTAGCTGACGGAGAAACCATCTGAGATCTGAACAAGAGACAGGCCCGTAACCTGTTGTCTATTTGCTAGTCGAGTAAGCCAGCAAAGACTGATGTCAGTCTCTATTTACCATAACTAACGTTGTGCGCATCTGATGTAAGCCCTAAGTTGTTTTTTAGGGCTAGTCGTAGCTTTCAGAAATTTGATTTCAGAGATACTTTTTCTAATGCAATTTTTTGATTACGAACCGAAACCGAAACACTTTTGTCCAAAACCTTGCCAGATTAGTAGGCTGGAATATTTCTGTGAAAAAATAGCGTGAAGTTCAATTCCACGCCATTTTATAAACCTATAAGGCAATAATCACAATCTAAGCAATCGATTTAATCAATCCCATTTCAAACCATGCTTGCAGGGCTTGTAACACTTCCATTGGAGCTTGTGATTCATCAAAATACTCAAGCATAGCTTCACATTGCTGAGCGAAATTGGCACCACGTATAAAGCCGTCAATGAGTACAAATTGATAAGGTGTAATAGAGGTGAACTCAGTAAGCCTTGTTTCGCCTCTCCACAGTAACCAATGACGTTGATTTTCCATATCAGGCTCTGGTGGCGTTTGTTCTGCTTTAACCGCTTGCCAAATTTCTACTGCGTTCGACTCACAAGTAAACAACTGCACGCTGGGATGAAAGCGCAGCTGAGTTTCAGGCCACTGCTCTGGAGGTAAAGCTTGTAAGTCAGAAAAGCTAGCTCTTTCAGTGTCACCAGCATCAAACGAGTTTAGTAAGCGTCGTTCAAAACGGGCGATTTCCGCCATTTGTGGATAATCACTAAACGGCTCTGTTGTAGCTAGAAATTCTGGTAATTCTTCACAAAACTGTCTTAGCGACTTGAATTTTGATGGCTTTGAGTTGATATATGCACGCACCATATCTTCAAACCAATCATCGCCCAAGTAATGTGCAAGAATGTCATGGTCGGTTTCAATGGTTGAGCGCAATCTCGCATAATAAGCATTAGCGTAAATCACTAACCTCGTATTAGCACTAATATTACCCTGCTCAACAACATGTTTATTGAACGGGTGTGACTCTAAATTATTGTTCGCTAAATTCGCTTCTAAGATGTAGTCAAAAAAGCCTTCTTGTAATTCTCGTAACTGGCTCATACTGCTACCTTATTAAAAGTCTTTGCAGCAATTTGTTTTGCTTGATCGAGTTCAGCCACTAACTCGTTTAATGGTGGAATGTTGTCGTCACGTTCAATCATAGTGCTAACCATGCCATAACGCTGAAGTGTGTAAGCATAGAGTTCCCATACACTCTTAGGTACATCATGGTCATGAGTATCAATGACGTAATCCCCAAAGTCACTGTGTCCAGCTAAATGGAACTGCTGCACTCTTCTTGGATCGATATGATCAATGTATTCTTTAGGATTAAAGTCATGATTACGACTGCTGACATAAATATTATTAATATCGAGCAGTATCAAGCTATCAGCTCTATCTGCAACTTCTTGCAAAAACTCCCACTCAGTCATCTCTGACTCTTTATAAGACATATAACTCGATACATTCTCAATGAGAATTCGACGCCCAAGAAAGTCTTGAACTTGTGCAATGCGATTCGCTACATGATCAATGGTTTCTTCTGTATATGGCAGTGGTAACAAGTCATGGCTATTTAAACCGTGAATTGAACTCCAGCAAATATGATCAGATATCCATTTGGGATTGACTTCATTGGCTAAGGTTTTTAGCGATTTTAAGTAATCCATATCTAATGGGTCTGTACTACCGATCGTCATCGACACGCCATGCATTACGACAGGGTATCGTTCAGCCATTGCATGAAGGTAGTATTTAGGCTTTCCACCTGCAACCATATAGTTTTCAGACAATATTTCAAACCAATCTACGTTAGGAGATTGCTTTAGAATATCTTCAAAATGATTGGTCCTTAAACCTAATCCAAAACCAAGTGATGGGTGAAGTAAATGTTCAGAGTTTGTATTAGACATGAGCACACATTCTTAAGAGAAAGGTTGCGATATTATCGCAACCTAGATAAGCAAACTAAAGGTGATTAACCTTTTTTACCACCAATATCTGCACAAGATTTAGCAGGAGCCATTACAAAGCCCGTACCTTTACAGCTTGCGTGACCGCCACAAGCGTTCTTGTCAGTCTTACAGTCGTTGTGACCTTTACAAATGTTCACACCGTAGCACTTAACAAGATCAGCTTTAGCAACTGTGCCTTTCCACTTGTCTTCAAGTGAACCACCAACGTCTTTACAAGACTTGCTTGGCATTGCAACAAAACCTGTACCTTTACAGCTTGCATGACCGCCACAAGCATTATCTTTGGTCTTACAGTCGTTATGGCCTTTACAAACATTAACACCATAACAATGAACCAAGTCTGTACTTGCAGAAGAACTACCTGCTGGAGCAGCTTGAGCTGTTGAAGTTAAACCTGCCATTGCCAAAGCAAGAGTAGCGCCTGTAATTGCCGATTGTGCTTTCTTATTCATTAGAATTTCCTTTGCATCTTTATAAGGGTTATATCATTGAATGCGCTGTGCAAAATCGGCTCTTCCCCCCCTCTCATGCACATCATATCCGCAAACATAGACCTGCCACCTTCCAAGAAAATTTCAGAAACACATAAATTTCAACAAAATCTGCTTAATTACACTATTCTAAAATTAAGAGTTTAACAAAACAAGGATCGTTTACGCAGTATTAGAGGTGGTTAATAACAGGTTACTCACACAAAAAAACACGATAATGCCAGCTACAGGCAAATCAATTACCTGGATATAACAATGCTAAACTTAACGACACATACTGTAAATCCGAGCAAAAACTATCTTGACATAAACCAATTCACTGTAGGCCAACTAGTAAACATTGCTGACGATGCCATTGACCATAAAGGTAGTTGGCAGTCATTCAGCTGTAGGAAAAAAAGAGTGCCTTCTACCTGCATTAAAAAATTAGAAGATGAACCTTGGCTTCCAACTAAAGTCATTATGATCGTTCAATCAAGTGAAGGTAACCATTCACCAGCGTAGTATTGACTAATCGCTGGTGAGGTTAAACACATCTGGATAAGGTTTACGTTGTGTTACAGCCGTAACAATTTCAGAGATAACTTCGAGCGCAGATAAACCACG
>NZ_JAFEUN010000181.1 GCF_016900895.1 Parashewanella hymeniacidonis | reverse complement strand
TGCGAGTTGCACAGCGTGTTACTCTGTGTTGCCAGTGCTAACAATAGCTCACTATTGCCGCACACTGTCGCCTTGATTAACAAGCTGTGCATTCTCGCTGAAATCGAGCATCTTCAGGTATGATGGGTATATACCACATTAACAGGCCTTATTTATCTTGAGTTTTTAAAGTAACCGTAGCCACTTTAACTGTTAATTTGGCTTTTCTGGCGACTCGATTAATGGCTTTGCCTTTACTGTCTTTCATTCCTTTTTGTGGGATATCTACCGTGTAGGCTCCCAGCTCAGGTTGAGATTCAAAGTGTTGAAAAAGTGGCAACTCCGACCCAATAATTTTTCTATTGTGCTTGGCACGCACAACAAAACGTTCATTGTGAGCCTGTTTATCTTGCAAATAGCTTTGTATGTCAGCTTCTCTGTCACAGACCGAAATCACTCGTGACATTGTGTCACCTAGGCGTTGACGGCAGAAGTGTGAAGCATCAGCCCATTTACCACTTTCTTTTTCATCAGCCTCTTCTGGATTATTAGGACGACACCACCAATCTTTGTGAATAAGGCCAATGGTTATTTTTAACGCTAACTGCATTGTCACTGCGCTCATTTAGAAGAGCTAAATAACGCTTGTTCCGCTTTGCTATCGTCAAAAATAATCATTGCTGAAAATATCAACAAAGATCAACAGCCCATAGTGATGTTGTGTCATCTAAGGCTAAAATTTCTGAATACGATTGTGCTTGTTCGGCTGTGTAATTAAATCCTGAGCAGCGTATTACTTCTGGTGTAACCATGTCATTACGCATCAATCGGTAAGCTCCTTCCTGCTTTGCCTCGTCACCTTGGCATGATAAAGCGATTGATTCACCACTACAACGCACCATATGCACAGCCGTTTCAATTAGACGCTTTGTTCTTCGTGTATCGTCAGTATTTGCTTTTTCGAAGTGGGCTGTTGACTATTGGCTATGATGATGAATTGACAAGATTCGTTGTTCTCTGTGAAGAAATTTCTAGATCAGATCAATGGATTTCAAATAAGTTCAACTTATTTGAAATTTGTGCAGAAGAGTCAGGGTTCATATTGCTGACCATCGACTATCCATTATCTTGTATCATTAGATATAGCAGCGAACTGTATTTCTACAAGCTTTAGAGCAGCTTTGTACGCCGCTTTAAAATCAGAAGTGCGATAGAAATTGAGAATACACAAAGCGTAAACAAGATGGTTTGGTACAGTAAGTTTGAAAATGGAAGATGTTGTGGAGGAATAAAACCAATAAAAATACAAACAAACGCACATACCGAGCCCATTCCACTGATTACCCACATTCCTAGATTGCCGCCTGGGACTTTATAAGCTCTAGGTGTTAAAGGGTGAGTGTATCTGAGTTTTATTGCAGCAATGAACATAATTAGATACATAATGCTATATAAAATCACCGCAATTGATGTAAGCAGTAAAAAAACATTATTGACGTTATCAAAAAATAAAAAAATTAACCCAATAATGGTGATTAAGCATGCTTGAGTGATTAACAATTGAGTTGGCACTTGGTGTTTATTCATTTTGAGTAGTTGTTCAGGAAGCATTCCGCTTTTACCGGCTGCCCATACCCCTTTAACTGGACCTACAATCCAAGTGCTAACTTGCCCAGCGGCACCGAGAGCAATTAAAAATGCAATGAATGGTAAAAACCCTTGTATTCCAAATTTAATGAATAAAATTGAAAATGCTTGAGAAGCGCCATTAATGTCATTGATCTGCTCCTTAGGGACAATCAGTGCAACGGCTAGTCCACCTAATAATGTAAAAATAAAACCAATAATGGCTGCCGAAAAAAGCGCAATAGGAAAGTTTTTTTGTGGGTTTTCAACTTCTTTTGCATGATTGGCAGATACTTCAATACCAACAAACCCAAAGATAAAGCTTAAGAATAGAAGTAAACTGTGAGAATCAGCTAAAGAGGGCATAACATTACTTAAAGTGAGGCTGTAATCAAGATGAGGAGTTCCTCCTCCTATCATGTAAACAATTCCCCCAATAATAAGTAGGATACTCGGAGTGATAACGCCAATTATCAAGGCAATGCTTGAAATATTCCCTGAACGTTTCGTGCCTTTAAAGTTTAGAAGAGTGGCTAGCCAGTAAACGGTAATAATGACAAGTGTGACAAAGTACTTATTGGTGCCAAGTTCTGGGTCAAATACATAAGCAAGAGAACCGCCAACGTAGGCTAAAATGCTTGTTATTCCGAAGATGCTTTGAATCCACTGTAACCATACTGCGATAAATCCGAGCTTTTTTCCAAAAGCCGCTTCTACCCAATGAAAAACACCATTTTGAGGCCACCCCGTTGCAAGTTCTGCAGACACAAGCGCTATTGGAATTAAAAAGACAAACACCGTAATGATATTGAAGAAAAACATTTGCATCCCAGTTTCTGCCATTGCGGGCATATTTCTGAGCGTCATGAATAAAGCTGCTGTGATAAAAATGAGTGGGAATACAGTGAGCTTTTTTGTTGGCATACGTTTGTCCGGTCGATTGTTAACCGCAAAAATTTAATGAATTCAGTATAAAGTAGCTTAGTTAATGAGTGAGACGAATTTAACAGTATTTGTCAGGTTATGATCAGCTAATCATCCCATTGATTTACCTCTCCAGTTGATCCGAAGTCGCTGCGTTGTGGTTGAACAACATAAAAGCGGTGGCCAGTGGGTGCTTCCATAACGACCCAACGTTCCATTTTTTTATGAACACTTGCCCCGAGATTTAGCAAGCGCTTTACTTCTGCCTCAATGTTGTCTGTTTCGATATCAAGATGAATATGGCTTTGGTGTTCTACTTTTTGAATTAACAGATTTGGCTGAGAAACTGGTGTTTCAAGACTGGAATATTTGTCTTTCCAATCTTCATCAGAGCGAACACAAGGCATCCCGAGCGCTTGCTCCCAGAACTTGTTTGCTTGCTCAATATCGCTAACTTGTGAATCCAAAACGAATGCGGCTAAGCGACTTTTGTGCATAAGTCATCCTTATTTTTTTGATTTTCAGATCTCAAAAGAGAAAAAAGGCTAAGGTCATGGAACTGCCCCTTCCAAAAGCCGTGTTCTCGTAAAATTCCATCTTTATTAAAGCCGACTTTGTTGAGCACTTTTTCTGAAACTAGGTTGCCTTGCATGAAATAGGCTTCAATTTTATTTACAGGTAACGGGAGTTGTTCAGAAAAAATAAAATCTGTGATTGTTTGTACGATTTCCGTAGCGTAACCCAAACCCCAACTTTTTTTACACAGTTCGTAACTAATAACAGCTGAGCGGCTATGCTCATCGAAACGATTGATACCACAACTACCAATAAACTGATCATTAACTGTTGAAACAACAACCCAGTGGATGGATTTACCTTCTAAAAACTTTTGTTTATCAGTATCAATAAGTTCAGTAGCTTCCGTTTCACTTTTAAGGTGTAAGTCGTAGTACTTGGTAACGTCTTCATCAGAAAGAAGCTGATAGACTTGTTGTTTAAAATCAAGCGTCTGCTCAGCAAAAGTGAGTCTTTCTGAATGGAGTGTAGGAAAGACACCAAACTTATTAATATCCATATTATTCAGTCCAAGATGAAAGCTTTAAAATATAACGGTTTAGCGTTTCACCATCGTAATTCACTCGTTTTTTAAATTCAAATCCTGCTTTTTCTAGCACTCGACTGGACGCAGGGTTTTCGACCATCACGTCACCAATGATTTCATCAAAGTCTAAATGATGTTTTGCATAAACTAAGCAGGCTCTCAACGTTTCAGTTGCGACACCCTTTCCCCAATATTCGGGTAAAAATCGGTATCCCACATCATTGGCTTGAACTGATTCATGATCTTCGTACTTAAAACCACAAAAACCTATAACACGCTTGGTTTGCTTATCTTCAACAGCCCAGCGAGCATAACCATTTTCTTGATAACCTTTAAGCCAATAATCGGTGATGATTTGGTTGGCATCATCAATGGTTCTTACCGTGTCTGGGTCGCCAGTGTATCGAATGACTTGTTTATTCCCATTAAAAGCAAGAACATCAGCCGCATCATTGAGATTAAACTCTCTGATGATAAATCGAGGGGTTTCCGTTATGAGTTTCGTCATTATTATTTCCTTGTTATTGACTTGTTAGCGCTCATCTTACAGAATTTATTTTAACGGTACAGATACAGTTTTTGTTTATTTTTTGCGGTACAGATTATGAATAACTATAAGTACAAACAGTTATGGGGATTGCTCAATAAGCAAATAGATTCTGGTGTGCTTGTGGAAAAGTTGCCTTCAGTAAGGCAATTTGCTGCAGAAAATGACGTCAGTATTTCTACTGTTTTGAAAGCCTACGCTGAATTGGAGACCCAAGGTAAAGTTGTTGCTGAACCTAAGCGTGGTTATTTTATTCAACAACCTCAATTTCATCCTTCACAAAGGTATATATATCATGGGTATAACTATGGTGCTCACTCTGTTTCAGTTTCATTAGGTAAAGATATTTACCAAGAAGTTCAATATTCACTGAACGACCCCTCGTTGTTGCCTTTATCTTCAACAGCACCAAGCAGCGTGGTTGACTCAAGCCTACAATTAACACGCTTAGCTAGGAAGTGTTTAACGGCTGAGATTTTTAAGCTGGATAAAGACTGTCTCTTGATCAGATCTTAGTGCATTTCTCCGTCAGCTAGCATTTCTTTCGCCATCCTATATCCAACGACATAAGATTGAAGGGTATCCCAACCTTCCCAAATCGTTTCCCAACCTGCT
>NZ_JAFEUN010000180.1 GCF_016900895.1 Parashewanella hymeniacidonis | reverse complement strand
TTGTAGTGAAATTGATGCAAAATCTAAGAAATCTTGCTTTTGGGGTACGGCTCTGAATTTTGCGTAAATCAGATGCCGTACATTTAAACTCTTGAAATGGATTTTTTCAGAACCGACTATTTAAAATGATAAATAAAAATCGGGCAATATTATTATGGTGCATCATTAACTCGGACTAGATAAGTATTTATATTTTTTACAAATACCCCTTGTAAATTATTCATTCTTCATCATTGAAAATATTAATATTATTTTTTGTTTTTCACATAAGTCCTTATTATTCAACATGTTGAGATTTTGGCATGCGGTTTGCTTTTATGTTAATGCAAATACAAAAAAGGAGATAAGTGATGAAAAACATTGCAAGTAAAATTTTACTAACAGCGGTTATTGCTACTTCTTCTTCTGCAGCGGTTGCAGATAGCATGTGGAAAGAAGATACACTCGATGCTTGGATTGATGGTAAAGCAGAAACGACACTATTACTTAATTCCAATTTGAACTCTTTTGATATTAACACTTATGTTAAAGACCAGGTTGTGACTTTAACGGGCTCAGTTGAAAACCAGACAGAAAAAGCTCTTGCTGAAGAATTAGTATTAAGCCTTGATGATGTTAAGTTGGTAAAGAATGAACTTACGGTCATCGATAATGAAAAAGATAAAAATAAGGAATCAACCCAGGTCTTAATGGATACCAAAATATCGGCCATTGTTAAGGCTCGACTATTAATGAATACGGGAGTCAATGGTACTGATATCGAAGTAAAAACTAAGGAAAACACTGTGATATTAAAGGGTTCGGTGACGTCAGATACGGAACATGACCTTGCGTTATCTATTGCTCGTAATACATCCGATGTTGATAAAGTAATTGATAAACTTGAAGTAATTCAATAATAAATTTACCAACAGATATAAGAGAGAACATTATGCTTCGCTGGGCTTTAATATTTTTTATTCTTGCCATCATAGCAGCTTTATTTGGATTTGGTGGTATAGCAGGCGCTGCAGTAACAGTAGCTAAAGTTATGTTTTATATATTTGCTATTTCGTTGCTTGTATCGGTGGTAATGAGTTTAGTTAATAAAGATAAGAGTTAGGAGTTTTTATGAATATAAGCACAGTTATTTTCCGTTTCCTATTGGCAACAGGTTTTGCTTTTACGCTTGTCGCATGTAGTGACGACGGCCCCCTAGAGCAAGCTGGAGAAAGCGCTGACGAAGCGGTAGAGAAAGTTCAAAATCAGATAGAGGATGGCTGTGAGAACGTGAAAGAGCAGCTTGGTACGGAAGATCAGGACTGCTAACAAAAGGCATTAACTGACGAATTAATCATTCGAACCTCATAAAAAGAATTGAAGCAGGAGCTAGATATGAAAAACATATTTGATGTACTTAAAGATAGCCATGAGAAGCAACGGCTTTTGATGGGTGCGATACTTCAAACATCAGGTGATACTCAGGCTAGGCAAGAATTCTACTCCAGTCTTAAAGAAGAATTAACTAAGCATGCGGTCGCGGAAGAGCGCCACTTCTATGCACCTTTAATAGAGAGCGATCAATCCGTTGATATGACTAGGCACGGTATTGCTGAACACCACGGTATTGATAAGGTGCTTGCTCAGCTTGATGACACCGAAATGTCTTCACCAGCTTGGCTCACACTGATGAAGACACTCAAACACAAAGTAGAGCATCATTTAGAAGAAGAAGAGCAGCGTTTCTTTCAAACGGCTGGAAGAGTTTTAGACTCAGATCAGAAAGAAATTTTGGCTCGAAAATATGAGCAAGAGATGGCTTGATTCGAAGTGTCACCTAAGCTTGATAGTGAAGCGTAGGCTTTGGTTTAACAACTTGGGCCCATTTATGGGCCCGCTTTTTTAATACACAGAGAAATTAAGGCTTACTATGTTTATCGTTAAGTACTATATACTCATTGCTATCGCTTGTTTTTCTATAGCAGCATTTGTTCCCAATGTATTATTCAGCTTACTATTGGTTTGGTCTGGGTTATCGATGTCTATCGTTAGTGCAGCCTATATCTTCGAGATACCATCCATATTTAGAAAAAATAGTGATGGCAAAATAGCTTGGTGGATCAGGTGGGCATTTATTCCTTTTTTTCTAGGCATTCGTTTCTACAATACTTGGGCTATTAAAAGAGATAAAGTTGATCCCATTCAGCAGGTGGGAGAAGGCTTATATGTTTCTCGACGTCTACTCCCCTTCGATTTGTCATTTCTACAATCTCAAAACATAACGTGTATTGTTGATGTCACCGCAGAATTTTCGGGTTTAGAGAGTGCGATTACCGGCGAAGAGTTTCATTACCTCAATATCCTGGTACTCGATCATCAGGCCCCTAAGTTACGCAAGCTTAAACATGCTCTTAATTGGATAGATACTCAGATAAGCCAATCAAGGTCCGTAGTTGTTCATTGTGCACTTGGCCGTGGCCGCTCTGTGTTTGTGGTTGCAGCATACCTGTTAGTGAAAAATCCATCTCTGACCTTGGAGCAAGTGCTCAAAAATATCAATGATGTAAGAAGCACTGCACAGTTAAACAAAAAGCAACTAAATGTGCTGAATGCTATCAGTGATAAGGGACTGCTCAATCTTGAAGACAAATCCTGCCTCATTGTTAACCCTGTTGCAGGTGGAGGCAAATGGCAAACGAGTGAGCAACAGGTTATTCGAGAGCTCACCCGAAAGTTCAATTTAGACATTGTGACCACCAGTAAAGAAGTCTCAGCGGAATCTTTAGCCAAACAAGCAAAAGCGCGAAATGCTTCTCATATCATCGTCTCTGGCGGAGATGGCACCGTCAGCGAGGTGGCAAGACAAGTCGTGGAGACAGACACGGCACTCGGGATTATTCCATTAGGTACTGCAAATGCTTTATGTCATGTGCTCTATGGTTTTGCGACAAAAGTTTCACCTGTTGAAAAAGCCTGCGAGGCTATTCTATCTGGCAAGTCTAAGAAAATCGATTTGGCGTACTGTAACGACCAGCCAATACTGCTTATTCTTGGTATTGGGTTTGAAGAGAAGATGATTGATTACGCGCATCGTGATCAGAAAAATAAAAATGGCCAACTTGCTTACTTATCTGGTTTATTTTCTGCGGTTGTGGCAGGAGAAAGTCAGTGGTTTGAAGTCACTAAGGATGGGGAGCCAGCACGAGAAGCTGAGTTACAAAGCTTAGTAGTTGCCAACACGTCGCCTTTCAGCACGGTCCTTGCTCAAGGAGGTAAAGAGCCAAGACCTGATGATGGTCAATTGCATATTACCTATTTAGAAAATACCGCTTCGCTTGGGGAAAGAGCTTTAGCGATGTCTGATGTGTTGCTTTCAAGCTTAGGCCTCAAAGAACAAGCCTCATATTTTGATTATGAGTCTGCAAAGCAAGTCAAAATAGACTCAAATCGACCGATCCACTATGTCATTGATGGAGAAAAGTTCTCCGCTGAATCACTTGAGATAAGCATCAAAAGCCAAGCTTTATCTGTTTGCATTCCATAGTAACTGATGACAGCACCAATCATAAATGAAGGACATCACCATGGAGATGACTCTCTCTTTCGACATTGAGAAATTTAACCATTTAATTGAGCAAAAGCTGGAGCATTGGCTTGTTGAAACCATCAAGTTGATTCCTAATCTTATTGTTGCGCTCTTTACGTTGTTTGCTTTTATCTTTATTGCCAACCTGGGCGGCCGATTATTTAGGAACTTGAGCAACCGAGTCCTAGATTCAAAGGAAGTGACCAACTTATTAGCATCGATTGTTAAAGTGATCATTATAACCGTTGGTTTTTTTGTCGCATTAGACTTTGTTGGATTGCAAGGTACGGTTACATCACTCCTAGCAGGAGCGGGTATTTTGGGGCTTGCTATTGGTTTTGCTTTTCAAAATATGACCGAAAACCTGATTTCAGGGATCACGATGAGTATCCGCAAGCCATTTAAAATAGGCGATATTGTCGAATCCAACAGCGTTATGGGGCAAGTTATTCAAATTAATTTGCGCAATACTCTTGTAGAGACGTTTTCAGGTCAGCACGTCATGATTCCAAATAAAATGGTTTTTCGTAACATATTGACGAACTATAGTCGAAAAGGTCTCAGAAAAATAGAAATTCCTGTCGGTATCTCATACGCGGACTGTCCTGATTTAGCGACCAAAGTAATAACAGAAGCTATTAATGAAAAACCTTATGTGAGGAACCCCGAAGACACAGCGGTTCATGCTGCCAGTTTCGCCGACAGTAGTATCAATTTACTGGTATGGTTTTGGATTGATTACCCTGGCGACTTTGGTTACATGGAAGCACAAAATGACAGCATTGTAGCGATTAAGGAATCGCTGTCGGATGCTGGTATCACGATTCCGTTTCCTATTCGAACACTGGACTTTGAGGCGAAAGGAGGAGAAAGCCTATCAAGCATAGTGGCGAATAATGTCGCTAAGATGTAATTGTTCATGAGCAGACGTCACCCAGCCTCTTATGGTGCTAACGGTGTTTGCTTGTGATTGTTAACCTCAGGTCGAGCCAAGCCATTGCCACCACCTTGATTTTCAGTGCTTGTGATGTTAAGCGATGGCTTTTCCGGTTTTCGGCAGTACTCAATTCATTCGATTAAGTAGTCGGTTCTGAAAAAATCCATTTCAAGTAACTACTCAATAAGTTGTGGTAGTTCGAGATCCTTGCAACACCAAATCCCCCAGTAAAGGGATGGTATTTTTAAGAGAAAGCCTGTCATTTAAAAACGCCCAAAATGACAAATTTTGTTT
>NZ_JAFEUN010000018.1 GCF_016900895.1 Parashewanella hymeniacidonis | reverse complement strand
TGAAGACGGTGATGGCTTTTATGAAGTGCACGTTAATACAATGGAAGGTTTTTGGTCGCTACTGAGACCATGGTTAAGGCCGCATCGAGGGATATCACAAGAGAAACTTCCTCTTTATCTTGGATTTTTTGAGTTTGTACATAACGTTGGTTTACGAGGTAAAGGACTGCTAGAACCACTCATTCAGCTGTTGGTTACCTAGCAGTTTGAAATCCAATATGAGCCAAAATTAAATCTAGCTAAAAACGCTTCAAACATAAAGCAGTAAGATAACTGAATTAGCAGTACTCGTTTCTAGACCAGCTACATCACAAACGGCTCCCTGTTCCCTATACCCATGATACTTGAAGATGCATGTTTCAGGACTTTTTCAGCGCCAATTCTTTGAGGCGCATTATGAGGGTTTCATTCAGCCCCGCAACCATCTCCTACGTCTGGTGTTCAGCTAACTCAATATTTATGTGAAATTCTGAATAATGTAAAATAATTCTAGATACGCTGGATGCACCAATTAGTAATATCCCCCCAAGAGCTAGAAGAAAGCTTCGTTGCGCCAAAGATACAGTTAAGCTCAAGCCAATGAACAAGAATGTTCCAGGTTTGCCAATAACTGAAAACAGCTTAGCTAGAATAGCTCAACATTCCATTGAAAATTTTATAGCACTTAGCTAATAAAACTTGGCCATCCTCATCTTAAAGATATTTAATCAAAATAATGTTTCACCTTGACCATTGATTTTCAACCATAACTCATAATTTTATAAGCTCTTCGCACCGCCTCCACAAATCTTAAAACATTTCTAATACATTAAGTTAGGTTAACGAACATTGAAACAAGCGTGTATTTATATAAAATTAATTTATACATTACACCTTCGGATGCATTCATATAGATACAACCCCCGATCTCACTTAAAGAGTGTTAATATGACTCAATATACAGCGAGCGCAAGACCAGCAATTAGACCACATTTTCAATTTCCTACAGAACTAGAAAAATTCTCCAAAGACTCCAATAGTGAATTTCAAATTGGCAACCTGAAATATAAGGTAGAAATTAAAGACAGTACACTTCATATACCTCCCATCAATTTAAAAGAGGCTAAACAAAGCACCTCAAAACAAACAGAACAACTTAAGCGCTTTAAAGTGGAACTTCTCAGTAGCGGGCACCTTCCTGAAGATGTGGTTGCTAATGCCACTGATGAATCAGATGATATATTGATTGGCGTATTATCATTAGCATCTAAAGATGACTGTATAAAAATCCTAACAGCCATCATAAAAAAACGATTAGCTACTGATGTTGCGGAAGAACAAAGCGGGTTTGTTGCTCTAAGAACAAGGTCAGCATCAAACACATCACCTTTCTCATTGAACGCTGAAGAACTTCCTTTTGAACAAAACCTTTTAGTTAAAATTGCGATGAATAATCCAGAAAACGCTATTGCGATTATGGATGCATTGACCAGTGAGTTTGAATCAGAAGGAAAAAATGCGCTATTGATCGATGCGATGCTCAGGCAATTAAGGCAACCTGAAACCTATGGTTGCTTTTTCACTCAACTGCCTTCAGAGCATCAGAAAAAGCTTTTAGAAGATGAAGGCATTAAAACAGCCATTTTAAAATCTCCAATTGATTCTCTGTTAAAACTATCAACAGAGAAAAATGATTGGATAAGGTTTCTCGATACCTTTGGAAAAAGGTGCATTGTTGCTGACCTAAATAGCAAAGTCACTTCACCTGAACTGTGCGAAACTATTTGTGAATATGTAATAAAGCACAGAGCATATACACATAGTGCGATGGAGCTAGCTCCATCAACAATCAAAGCCATTTCTTTGCCCCTTAGTTATTTGAGCGAAGAGCAATATCAACACCTCATTTTTGAATCATTCCAAGCCACACTACAAAAACAAATTACAGGGGGTAGTAAAATATCGAGCCTATTGCCTCGTATTCCAAGTGGCATTAAGGCACAACTGCTACAAAACGATAGTATTAAATCATGCTTAAAGACAAACGTAAGTGCACTCACATACGATTACCTTCTTCAACTAAGCGACATTGAGGAAGATTGGAAAGAAATCATTAATATTGTAGGTGTCGAACCTTTTTTGACCGCTTTAAAAACCAATATTGAAATACCAAAATACCAGAAATTGTGTGAGGTACTCATCACACACGCTAAAATGGATGAATTACTATCGTCCCCAGACTCTGGAATAAACGCTTTTTTAGCACTTCCTGAACAATATCAAACACAAAAAACGCCTCCTAATATTTCTCACTTTCTAACGGCAGGTGGAGGTAAAACCCATTCTGAACAAGCTGAAATGTGGTCACAAATCAATGCTTGTCCAGCACTCAACGCTCCACTTTTGAGTATGGCGAAAACAAAGCCTCTAGAGCTACTGAATCACATTGAGCAACTACCAGGCACTGCCCCCATACAGCTTCCTTTAATCTTGGAGCTTCTTAGTAATCAAGAGATTAAAGAAAAAATCTCGTGCAGTAAATCGCCAAGTGCAAGCTTTCCCCTTCCATGCCAAATAGTATCAGCCATTAACGATAATATTGCTGATGTAGCTAAGTTCATTAAATTTAAGGTAGCAGATGAAAATCTTGATTTAGCTTCGAACATGCTGACGGTCATTAACGCAAATGATGGAAGTAACGAACTGCTCATAGCTGTCGCTTCAGAAATGATTAAAGATATTTTGTGCCCCATCACTCACATAACGTCTATTTTAGACATTGCAAACATTAAATTATGGGATGCTGAACACATTGATACATTTGCTCCATTGATGGGAGGAAGATTAAGCATCGCACCTGATTTAGTCGCAACTCTAACTGCTTGCCATTTTCCGAAAAGTTATTTTTTGAGATTGATGATTATCCCGAAGATGTTACCCCACTTGTTAACAAATGACACAGATTCTATGCAAAGAGTATATCGCTTGATGGAGTTCTTTTCGCTGGATGGTAGCTCTCTCGAACGGGGCATTTCAGGAAGTGCAATGCAAGATATGATGGCGATGGCTATTAAAAATGCACCACAAACAGTACCGAGTTTCATCTTTGCTTATCTTGATTTACAAGATCATGAGCTTGAAGGCTTTTACTTAGCCGCCTGTAAATTACACCCCATGACCACTGCAGATTTAAGAGGATTGGTTGAGAATTCACAGACGTATTTACCTGCAAAAATTAACGATACAGAAAGCAACACTGGACACCACATATATAAAATAATGATGGGTGATTACCAACGTGGACAAGAGTTTTTTGAGTTATTAAGCGAAGAGGAAAAATCAAAAGTCGCATTTACAATTATGAACAATATTTGGCAGTTTTCACCTGAAAATGCTCAGTTTTTTTTAAATTTTAAAATGACTAATCGCGCTCTTTTAACTAAATTCATCACTTTTTCATCTCAGGGTGATGAGAAAAACTTCGTATCATCTGCACAGGCACCTGAATGTATAATTGCTCTTAGCATAGCCATGACTGGCTTTAACTTTAAAGTTAAAACCGCCATTAAAGCAGCTTGTAGTCAGCAACAAATCGGACTCCCTAAAAAAGCGAACGACAGAAGTGGATGGCAGAAAAAAATCGATTGCACTGCTGGTTGGGTTGCAGCATTGTCATTTTACGATCTAGATGATGCCAAAGCAGTTATGAATGATTTAAGCGATGAAAATGCCCTTGAAGTACTTAAGTCACCGGTTTGGGAGCAGGACTTACCGCGCAAACACCCTAACTATCCCAAAAACAGCAGAGCAACATCAGTAAAACATCTCAGACACGTTTTATTTAATGCTCTTTCCCATGAAAAACAGCTTCGACTCATTCGCACAATATTCACTATGAAGTCTGATGACAGTAGAAAATTGTTTATGGACTTGGCTGAAGGTGTATTGCTTGGAGACGCTATGGGTAACTTGGCATTACCAGATGGCAAGTCTAGTAAAAATAATGACTTAATCGAGCTATTAAAACAGTTAACACCAGAACAACGGCAGGCTATCTTGACTCTAGACTTCTGCAAATCAATGGTCAACTTAGCCCCTGTAGATTGTGGAGAAATACTTACACTATTTGCTACCCATCATTTGGATAATATAATTGCAACAGCAGAGCCAAAAAATCTTCTTAAAATTGCGTTAGCGAAAAATTGCCCGGCAAAAATTAGTGCACACGTGAGTGCAGACCGAGACTTATCCAAACAAATCTTACCCCATAGCGATACGTATTTATTACGTACAAAAGGTGATACCATCTTTATGCTATTTTCTGAAATGCCAAGTCACCTTATTTCAGAGGTTTTTAAAGATTTTTCAGATGAGCAAATGGCTGAAGTATTACTTGCACCAAATTGCCCACAAAATATTATGAAGAGCATTATTTCTGATGAAGAACGTGTTACCTGTATTGTCGCCGCTTTATTAGAACCGACTGCTGATATTCATCGAAAGCTTAGAGACGATTGGTCTCTAGGTAAGTCTGAACATCAAAGACTTGTTTTTCAAAAAGCACAAGCTAGTCACATTTTCTTTATAATACCATTAGATAAAGTTGTGGTGGCTTTGTCTAAAGTGTCTCAGCAAGATGCTTCCGGTTTTCTTCGGTGTCCTAATGGAGAACAATTTGTAGTTGAGGCATCGCAAACACCAAGCGAATTTAAATTAGCATTAAAGAGCATTCCAGAAGAACACTTAGCACCATGCCTTTCTGCGATGCTAAAAGTTACAGCCTTAAATGTAGTTCTTGAGACATTTTTGGATGACAACCCTGACTACAAGTATGCACTTGTCAAGCTTGAACCGAATCATTTAATTGAGTTGCTAAACAGTGATGAAGAAATTTGCCCGAAACTCTCACAGTTTCTTTTTACTAACCCAATCGCTTACTTGACTGACAATGGCCTAGAAAAAATCTTAGAGCTGAGAACAAAAATCGAGCAACGTATAAAAGAGAAGAATACGACTCCAGTAGCTGAAAGCTCTGGAGAAACAATAGAAGACATTAAGCTTGAGCGGATCTATTCTATCCTGAAGAAAATAGATGCAACTTCCTTTTTATCACTTTGTTCCAACCGACCTATACCAAGCGTTGTTGAATACCTTCAACATCCTAAATGTCCACCATCACACAAAGAGGCTGCAAAATCTTCGGTTGATATAGCAACTCTACTGAATAAAGCAGAACCTTCTGATGGCACTTTCGATGCATTAATCACTGCGTTACAGCAACACTTAATAGATAGTGAAGTGATAATGACTTATATGGTCAAGCACAGTTTCTCATTGTTTACTTATTTATCCAAGAATGAAAAACACTCAGCTCTTACTGTCCACCTTTTCAAGTCGGTCGCAACGAAATTAATAGAAACAAACCCTGATCATTTAGTTCCTTTCATAGTTTCAGCTGCTACACATCCTGATGTTCAACCTTTAGCAATTAAGGCATTTCACAGGATTGAAAGTTCAGAGAGTGAGGAAACAAGGGGACAAACGACAAGAAAGATCACCAAAACAATTAATGCTATCTTACGCCCTAAATCTAAAGAGGAGAGGAAGCAATACATCGCTTCAATCGGTGAGCTAGGGATAGAGTACCAGAAAGCATTGATAAGTAGTGTTAAACAGAATACCTCTGAAAAGGTTATCCAAAATATGCGAGACATGTTTGATGACGAACATAGTAAGTTATTAACCAAGAGGCAAGAAGAACTTGCATCTTAAACTCAACTCTATCAATGAAAAAAGGTGAACAATCTGTGGGTTCACCTTCATTCAATTTATATATATTCTACGGTCATAATTTCAAACTCTGTAACACCACCAGGAGTTTGAATACCGACTTCATCACCTTCCATCTTGCCAACCAACCCACGAGCAATTGGAGAATTAACCGAAATAAGGTTCTCTTTGATGTTGGCTTCATCGTCACCCACGATTCGGTATGTTACTTCTTCATCCGTATCGAGATTGAGAATGGTTACAGTAACGCCAAAAATTACTTTACCTGTGTTTTCCATTTGCGTCACATCGATAATTTGAGAGTGAGAAAGCTTACCTTCGATGTCACGGACACGGGCTTCACAAATTCCTTGCTCTTCACGTGCAGCATGGTACTCCGCATTTTCTTTAAGGTCACCAAGCTCTCTTGCTTCCGCGATCGCTTCAGAGATTTTTGGACGGCGTTCGAACTTTAATTCATCAAGCTCCTTGCGCAAAGCCTCTGCGCCAACAACAGTCATTGGAACCTTATTCATAATAACGGATACTCCATTAAGCAATAAAAACCCGTGCCATACAAAACGATGACACAGGGTTTAAGTAATTTTGAATTTAATATGACATAAGCTTAACCCAAAAATGCAACTTTGTACCAGCAAATTCACTTTTGAGTGTAGGTACGAGAAATATTACTCATGCCTTCGTAAGCTAGCTAAAACATCTTCAGCCCTTAACTGAGACATGGCAACATAAGCAATCGGTACCACAAATAAGGAGAAAAACGTTCCTGCGAGTAATCCGCCCACTAATACTAGACCGATGTTTACTAAACCTAGCGATCCAGGTCCTTCTGCGAGAGCGAGAGGAATAGCGCTTAAAATCATAGTTAACGATGTCATCAAGATAGGACGTAATCGAGATCGAGCACTTAAGATAGCCGCCTCTATAGCCGAGTAACCCTTTATCTGCTGTTTATTAGCAAATTCAACTAATAAAATCCCGTGTTTGGTCACTAATCCTACTAAAGTTAAGAGGCCAATCTGCGAGTAAATATTCAAACTTTGTCCCGTAATGAACAGAGTAAACAAAGCTCCTACAAGGCAAAGAGGAACAGTCAATAAGATGATCAGTGGATCAGTGAAACTTTCAAATTGAGCCGCTAGAATTAAGTAAATAAATACCAAAGCAAGCAAGAAGAGAGACTGAGTACCGTTTTGTGAGTCAACGAGATCTTTAATCACACCATTATAGAAAAATGATTGTGATTTATTAAGCTGAGTTGGCACATTTTCATCGATGAAACTCTTAATATCACTAGTGGAATAGCCAGGAACAATATTTGCCGTAACTTCGGCACTATCGAGTCCTCTATAGGTTTTAATACTCGATTCTGCTGTTGCTTCTTTTATTGAAACAAACTGGCTTAACGGTAAAGATGCTCCTGATTCAGAAGTAACATAAAGCTTATTAAGTACGTTAAAATCACCTAATGATTTTTCGTCTACTTGAACCAAAATTGCATAGGTCTGATCATCTTTTGCATGTAAGTCCGCCGCTTTAAATGAACCTAAAAATACAGATAGTGCGTTTGTTACATCGGAGTACTTCACCCCAGAGAGAGCGATAGCATTTGGGTCGATACTAAGATCGTACCTGAGCTGATCTCGCTTTAATGAGTTATTAACGTTCGTGACACCAGGATAGGTTTCTAACAATTTTTGTACTTTTTGAGCGGAATCACTCAATGCCTGTCGGTCTCTTCTTAACGATGTAAGTTCAAGCACTACATTATCAGCAATATTCAAGTTATCAGCGTTATAAATCTTAAAGGATAAGTTATAAGCTGAAACAGTACTTTTCGCTTTATTGATTAAGTCTTTAATCACTTCATCAATCGTTTGCTCTCTCTCTTTCCATGATTTTAATAAGATAAAATTGAGCGGGTTACTTTCAATGAATGATAAGTTAGTACGTACAGATGGTTCATTTTTGGTCAGATCATTAATTTGCCCTAAGTGTTCCACATGATAATTTCGTCCAACGCCTGTGGGGCCAATAGCGGACACCATAATGAAACCTGAATCTTCTTTTGGAAGAAGAATTTTAGGCAAAGCCCAATATGCAACGCCTGCAACAATTACCAAGCAAACACCAATGCCTAGCATGCGCTTTTTACGGTTAATCCACTTTTCAAGAATAACTACATAGCCATCGGTAAGCTTATGGAGCCAATCATTAACAAATTTGAACCAACTCGAATAATCTGTTGCAGGCTTAAGCAAATAGGCGCTCATCATTGGAGAAAGCGTTAACGCCACCATTCCTGAGATAATCACAGCAGATGCTAATGTGAACGAAAACTGTTTAAATAAATCGACTGTCAGACCTGACATTAAGCCAATGGGAAAGTATACGGCAGCAAGAGTTAAAGTCATCGAAATCACAGGGAAGATGATTTCTTTACAACCTTTAACAGCAGCGTCGAAAGGTTTATCGCCCGCTTCAATATGCCGATAGCAGTTTTCAACAACCACAATCGCATCGTCAACCACTAAGCCAATGGCTAAAATAATGGCCAAAATAGTCAGTACATTAATTGAAAAGCCCAAGTAAGACATCACTGCAAAAACACCAATCACACAGACGGGTATCGTGATAATTGGCACCGATGCAGCACGAATACTACCAAGAAAAACAAGCACCACAATTGATACTAATATGATAGCTTCAATGAGCGCTGAAAACCCTTCATGAATGGATGCTTTGATAAAGTCCGCTTGGTTATACACCAAGTCCATTTTTAATCCCTTTGGCAATTGCTTTTGCATTACTTGCATGGCATCAGCAATCGCTGTAGATACATCTACCGGATTTGCATTTCTTAAGGGCCGGATTTGAAGAGATAAACCAGGCACTCCGTCAACTTTTAAAGCTGATGGATTCAGACTGTTTTCGCCATAAACAACATTGGCCACATCGGACACACGAATAATGCGATCTTTGTCTTGTCGTACGACGAGCCCTTTTACATCATCAATGGTTTGAACTTGAGTCACTGGATTCAAAGAAAAATTTCTAGATTTGCCGATAATGGCACCAGAAGTAAAACCAGTATTGTAAGCTGTTAACGTGTCAACAACTTCTTGAGCACCAATGTTGAGCTCTTTCATTTGTTCAGGGTTAAGCCAAACTCGAACCGCTCGGTGAGACCCACCATAAGGTCCCCAAACGGCTCCAACTCCAGGTACATGTTTGAATTGTGGTACCAACTGTTGAGCGACATAATCGTACATTTTCTGCGGAGTCATGCTACCATCGTTTACAAAAGTAATGACGTTACTACTGCTGCCACCTTTAGCTGAAATGTCATCTGTAACGACGGGTTTATCGATCATACTGCTCGGAAAGTCATTAATCGCTTCGATACTCGAGCGAAGCTTATTCATCAAATTGGTGTATTCAATGTCTGTAGTATCTGACGTAAATTTGATGCTTAAAGAGCATCTACCAATATTACAATTGGTTGTCATTGTTTCAACTTTATCTAAGCCACCAACAGCTGCAATCAGCTTATCGCCAACATTAGAAGACATAAAATCTGCACTGGCACCAGGAACAGAAGCACTGACTGCAGCGGTATGAATACTATGATCAGGAAAGTATTGAATTTCTAACTTTTGAAAAGCTATGAGGCCTAGCAACACTGCCATAATGCTAAGAATCGAAGCAAAGATTGGATGTCGAATACAGACTTCAGGTAGCTGCATTACTTATTTTCTCCATTACTCTTAGTTGAATCATTGGCCTCTGCTGCTTTCTTTGCATTTGCGTCATTTGCAGGTTGTATGTTAGGTAAAATACGAATCGTCGAATCTTCCTTTAAGTTTTGAATCCCCGTCTTAACAATCGGCTCTCCTTCTTTCACACCTTTCGTTACTACCACAAAGCCACTGTTCGTATTTTTACCTAGTGTGATCGGCCGCTTTTCAACTCGATTTTTATTTACGACCCAAACAAAGCGCTTATCATTCTCTGCTACAACAGAATTTTGTGGAATAAGTAATTCACTGATGCGGTGTCCGAAGTAGTGTTTGATATTGGCAAACATGCCAGGAGCAAGGGCGAAATCAGGATTATCAAGCTCAGATCTAACCGCTACACGACCTGATTGCTCATCAATAGCAGGAGCAACATAGTTCACCTTGCCATAGAAGACTCTATCTTTATAAGCATCAACTGTGACGCTAACCTTTTGATCTTTCTGCGCCTTACCAAAATCTATTTGGCTTATCGCATAACTGACTTCAACAGGGTTTAAACTGTATAAACGAACCAAAGCTGTTCCTGCGGCTATATGACTGCCAACGGATTGCTGAAAAGTGGTGAGCTGACCATCAAAAGGAGCAATGATTTGATAGTTGTTCATTACAGATGATTTCTGCTGATAATCCGCTTTTGCTAAATCTACTTCTTCCTTTGTTTCATCAACAGTTTCTTTAGAAAGCGCATAGGGTTCACGTTGGAGAAGTTCGTTGATTCTGGCTAGTTTGGTTTTTGCGAGCGCCAGAGAACTTTTTGATTTATCGAAATCCGCTTTTGCATCTGAATCATCGAGTTGAGCAATCAGATCGCCTTTTCTGACTTTGTCGCCATTATGAAAAAAGATTTTGGTGATTTTATTATCCGCATTAAACGATAAATCCGCCGAATCGATAGATTTAACTTTACCCACCTCTTGAACGACGTCATAGAAATATGCTTGTTTCACATGCTCGACAGTGACGGCTACAGGCTGTGACTGCTTTTTATCATCAGCATGACTCGATAAAGAGAAACAAAAAAAAGAAAGTAAGCAAAAAGCAACTGTTTTCAAGACCTTTACAGACTTCACACTAGAATTACTATCCCACTTCGGCATGCAACTAACTCCTAGGTACAACATTCTAAACCGAACAATAATTAGGCAAGAATCATTGAGTTGCAAGCCTTTAATGCAATTCAATACGAATAAATTTGCCTTATTGTCATAAGGTTAGAGTAAGGTTTAATACTTGTGATTAGTATGATCCTAAAATTGATTTTTTGCTTAGAAAAGAAACAAAAAAGCTGCAATTAAGCAGCTTTTTTAATAGATTCTGAAATCGAGTGATTCAGTTAGCCGATAAGAGCATGTAGCTCTTGTACTGAACGAACGGTATTCCGATCATCTGCACTATGCGCCATACAGGCGGCAAATGCAGCGTTCAATGTCGTTGTGTAATTCACTTTATGACGCAGTGCTCCACGACGTAATTGACGAGAATCTTCGATCGCTTGACGACCTTCTGTCGTGTTCACCATATAGGTGTACTCACCATTCTTGATCCGATCAAGAATGTGTGGACGGCCTTCATGCACCTTGTTCACCAGACGAGGGTTAATACCTGCTTCACCAAGCACTACAGCAGTACCATGTGTCGCATCAAGCTCATATCCAAGCTCAATCATCATTTTAGCCAGCTTAACAACACGTTCTTTGTCGCTATTGCGAACAGAAAGCAATGCTCGACCTGACTTAGGTACTTCAGACGTCGCACCTAAACGCGCTTTAGCATAAGCTTCAGGGAAAGTGACACCTGTTCCCATTACTTCACCGGTTGAGCGCATTTCAGGGCCTAACAAGGGATCAACACCTGGGAACTTATTAAATGGTAGAACCACTTCTTTTACTGAGAACATCTCAGGAATCACTTCTTTCGTGAAACCTTGCTCAGCAAGACTTTGGCCAGCCATAACACGTGCAGCAATTTTCGCTAGTGGTACGCCTGTCGCTTTTGATACAAACGGCACCGTTCTTGCGGCACGAGGGTTCACTTCAATCATATAGATATCGTTTTCTTTAACCGCAAACTGTACGTTCATCAAGCCAACAACGCCAAGTTCCAACGCAAGTTTACGCACATATTCACGCATGCGGTTTTGGACATCTTCACTTAAGCTATACGGCGGTAAAGAACAACCAGAGTCACCAGAGTGAACCCCCGCTTGCTCAATGTGCTCCATGATTGCACCAACAACCACATCTTTGCCGTCAGAAACCGCATCAATATCAACTTCAATCGCATTATCTAAGAAGTGATCCAACAATACAGGCGAGTCATTAGAGACTTTCACCGCTTCCTTGAAGTAACGCAGTAAATCCGTTTCATCGTAAACGATTTCCATCGCACGACCACCCAATACATAAGATGGACGAACAACTAATGGATAACCAATACGTTCAGCGGCTTTAACTGCACCATCTACTGTAGTAACGGTATCGTTTTCTGGCTGCTTAAGGCCTAACGCTTCAACAGCAACTTGGAAACGTTCGCGATCTTCTGCACGGTCAATTGCATCAGGGCTTGTACCAATTACGGGTACACCTTCTTTCTCAAGGGCTTTCGCTAATTTAAGTGGTGTTTGACCACCGTACTGAACGATCACACCTTTTGGCTTTTCGATACGAACGATTTCAAGTACGTCTTCTAGCGTAACAGGTTCGAAATACAAACGATCTGAAGTATCATAATCCGTTGATACGGTCTCAGGGTTACAGTTAACCATAATGGTTTCGTAACCATCTTCACGCATAGCTAACGCTGCATGTACACAGCAATAATCGAACTCAATACCTTGGCCAATACGGTTAGGGCCACCGCCTAACACCATGATCTTATCTTTGTCAGATGGCATCGCTTCACACTCGTCTTCATAAGTCGAGTACATATAAGCAGTATCTGTTGAGAACTCAGCGGCACAGGTATCTACACGTTTATAAACAGGTAGTACCTCTAAGCTATTACGCAACTTACGAATGTCTTGTTCTGTTACACGCAATAGTTCAGCGATTCGGGAATCAGCAAAACCTTTGCGTTTCAGTTTGCGAAGCAGCCCCTCATTAAGTTCAACAATCGACAGGTCTTGAAGTTCTGATTCAAGCTTAATCAAATCTTCAATTTGCACTAAAAACCAAGGGTCAATTTGTGTCAGTTTGAAGATCGCATCGACTGACAAACCTACACGGAATGCATCGGCAATGTACCAAATACGCTCAGAACCAGGGTCTTGCAGTTCATAACGAATTTTTGAAATTGCGTCTTGATCGTCAATATTAACAACTGGATCAAAGCCAGATTTTCCAACTTCAAGGCCACGAAGTGCTTTTTGTAATGATTCTTGGAAAGTACGGCCAATCGCCATCACTTCACCCACAGATTTCATCTGTGTAGTCAGACGATCATTAGCACCAGCAAACTTTTCAAAGTTAAAGCGTGGGATTTTTGTGACGACATAATCAATCGATGGTTCGAACGATGCAGGTGTTAACCCACCGGTAATATCATTCATCAGTTCATCTAGGCTATAACCAACAGCTAGCTTAGCGGCAACTTTTGCAATCGGGAATCCCGTTGCCTTTGAAGCCAGAGCAGAAGAACGAGAAACACGTGGGTTCATCTCGATGATAACCATACGACCATCATTCGGATTGATACCAAACTGTACGTTCGAGCCACCGGTTTCAACACCAATCTCACGCAATACCGCCATCGAGGCGTTACGCATGATTTGGTATTCTTTATCAGTAAGCGTTTGTGCTGGTGCAACTGTGATTGAATCACCAGTATGAACACCCATTGGGTCGAAGTTTTCAATCGCACAAACAATGATGCAGTTATCGTTTTTATCACGAACCACTTCCATCTCGTACTCTTTCCAACCAATTAATGACTCATCAATCAGCAACTCATTCGTTGGAGAAAGCTCAAGACCTTTCGAACAAATCTCTTCGAACTCTTCTTTGTTGTATGCGATACCACCGCCGCTACCGCCCATGGTAAACGAAGGACGGATGATACATGGGAAGCCCACTTGTTCTGCAACAGCGTAAGCTTCTTCCATATTATGTGCCACGTCAGCACGAGGACATTCAAGACCAATCTTCTTCATTGCCTCGTCAAAACGTCTGCGATCTTCTGCCTTATCAATCGCATCGGCAGTGGCGCCAATCATTTCAACGTTAAATTCTTCTAATACGCCTTTAGCTTCAAGCTCGAGTGCACAGTTCAAAGCGGTTTGACCACCCATAGTTGGTAATACGGCATCAGGACGCTCTTTAGCGATGATGTTACGCACAACTTCCCATTGAATTGGCTCGATGTAAGTAGCATCGGCCATTTCTGGATCAGTCATAATGGTTGCAGGGTTAGAGTTAACCAAGATAACTCGATAACCCTCTTCACGCAGTGCTTTACATGCTTGAGCACCAGAGTAATCAAACTCACAGGCTTGGCCGATAACGATCGGACCAGCACCTAGGATTAAGATACTTTTGATATCTGTACGTTTTGGCATTGTCTCTTATCCTCGATACTACTTATTGTTCAAACGAGCTTGTTCAATCAATTCGATGAAATGATTGAACAACGGTGCACAATCATGTGGCCCTGGACTTGCCTCAGGGTGCCCCTGGAAACTAAACGCAGGTTTGTCCGTTAAGTGAATACCTTGCAATGAACCATCAAACAGTGACTTATGCGTTACTTTGATGTTTTCAGGTAGTGTTGCTTCATCAGCGGCAAAACCGTGGTTTTGGCTGGTGATCATCACTGTACCTTTCTCAATATCACTAACAGGATGATTAGCACCGTGGTGACCGAATTTCATCTTCAGCGTTTGTGCACCGCTGGCCAGAGCAAGCAACTGATGTCCTAAGCAAATACCGAATACTGGAATATCAGTTTTTAAAATATCTTGAATGGCTTCGATAGCATAATCACATGGCTCAGGATCGCCTGGACCATTGGATAAGAAGATACCATCTGGATTCATCGCCAAGACTTCGCTTGCAGGGGTTTTAGCGGGTACAACAGTCACGTCACAACCACGGTCAACTAACATTCTTAATATGTTGCGTTTCACACCATAATCATAAGCTACAACTTTATATTTAAGTTCTGATTCTGGTGTATCTGATGGGTGACCGCCAACTAAACGCCAGCTACCATTGCGCCAAGGATAAGACTGCTCAGTAGTCACTTCTTTGGCTAAATCCATGCCTTTTAAACCTGGGAAGCTTTTCGCTTGATCCAGTGCTTTATCAATATTCTCTTGTGTTGGCTTACCAACAAAGATGCAACCTGATTGAGCCCCTTTTTCCCTAAGGATACGAGTAAGTTTACGAGTATCAATATCTGCAATACCCACAACATTATTTGCTTTAAGGTAGTCACTCAATGATTGTTCATTTCGGAAGTTACTTGCCATCAATGGCAAGTCTCTAATGATAAAACCGCAAGCATGAATATGCTCTGATTCAACATCTTCTGAGTTAGTTCCGGTATTTCCAATGTGAGGGTAAGTAAGAGTGACGATTTGGCGAGAGTATGAAGGATCCGTTAGAATTTCTTGATATCCTGTCATGGAAGTGTTAAAAACGACTTCTCCGACGGAATAACCGTTAGCACCGATTGATGTGCCAGAAAAAACGGTTCCATCTTCGAGTACGAGTAAGGCAGACTGTGTCAACACGACCTCCGAAAGAGCCAAGTTACTGAAATATAATTATTTTTAATTCTGTTTTCATTACCAAATTTCAAAAAATATTGAAATTTTGGCAAATTGCGCAGATTTTACATTAAAAGTGTGACTTGATCCACAGATTTGACAATTCGTTACCGCCATAATTCTCGACAAAAAAGCACTTAAATAAATTCAAAAATATCAATATGTTGCAAAAAACCACTCTGATTTTGGTATTTGTTATCGTCTGTACTAAAAACAATAAAGTAAATGTAATTAACAACTTAAATGCAACCATCCCATTTACACTGTAAAAACCTGATTTTCAGAAAAGAGAGTACTATTTCTAGAACACTTGATTCGTTATAAGGATTCACGGCACAAAAGTCTCCTACTTGAAGCGGTTTTACTTCTTCGGAACCCGGCACGATTTTATCGTCTTCGACTTGAGCGAGATGCAATTGCCGTAACCATTCACCAGCCCCGTATTGACTTTTCAAATAAACAGTGAAACTTACTTGCGGGGTGGTACTTGTGTCACAAAACAATGGCAAGCTTGTAGTTATAAATGCCAATAAACGGGAGTTTGAGATTGTCAATACCCCTCTGGTGAATGCTTACCAATTGCCCACTTCCTTTGATGATCACAAAAAAATCAAAATCTCCAAAGTTATGATAGTGGGTTGTTGCGGGACGGTTTGGCGACATTTCGAAAGTAGTTACAGCATAATCCACAAGGTGAGCTCTGAGTAGGCCAGTACCAGTGGTATCTTTTTATTGTTGTAAAGCGTCGAAAATATTAATGGCAGGGAGATTATTCTGGTGCATATCTCGTTTCCATACTTTTGCTGACATTGTCAAAAGTATGGAAACGAACTATCTGACTTGCTTATTTATTTTAAGCCTAATACTTGCTGCATATCATAAAGGCCTTCGGGTTGATTCACCAACCAAAGTGCTGCACGCATTGCACCTGTTGCATAAGTCATTCGGCTTGAAGATTTATGAGTAATTTCTAAACGCTCGCCTAACGTTGCAAACAAAGCTGTGTGATCACCGATAACATCACCCGCTCGCACGGTTGAAAAACCAATGGTTTCTCGATCACGTTCGCCTGTTATTCCTTCACGACCATAAACAGCACAGTCATCGAGATTGCGATTTAATGTTTCTGCTATCACCTCGCCCATTTTAAGGGCTGTACCTGAGGGAGCATCTTTTTTATGGCGATGATGAGTTTCAATGATTTCGATATCTGATTGTTCACCGATAACTTGCGCCGCAGTCTCGAGTAACTTCCACATCAAGTTTACGCCAACAGACATGTTCGGCGCGAGTACAATGCGAGTATTTTTAGCCGATGCAGCAATCATGTGCTTTTGCTCATCGGAAAATCCTGTAGTACCGATAACGATACTCTTATGATTTTGTTGGCACCACTGTATATGCTTCATCGTTGATTCAGGAGAAGTAAAATCTATAAGTACATCAAAGTCATCACGAACGGCGTCTAAGGAATCATTGACAGCAACATGTAAAGTACCAACGCCAGCTAACTCCCCAGCATCTGCACCAATTAACGTTGAACCTTGCCGTTCGATCGCCGCACCTAATTGAATGTGTTCATCGTGTTTAGCTGCCTCTACTAATACGCGGCCCATTCGTCCAGTAGTGCCAACTAATGCGATACGAACTTTGCTACTCATGTTATTTACCTTTCTTCAAACGAAAAAAAACGCCAATAAAATATTGGCGTTTACAGTAACTGATCTGTGCTTAAAAGCACAGAAATATTAAAGAATGTCTAATAGTTCAACTTCGAAAACTAGAGCTGAATGTGGAGGGATAGAACCACCTGCGCCACGCTCACCGTATGCTAATTCTGAAGGAACGAATAACTTAAGTTTAGTTCCAACTGGCATTAGTTGTAATGCTTCAGTCCAACCAGCAATTACACCTGATACAGGGAATTCAGCTGGTTGATCACGAACTACAGAACTATCGAATACTTCACCATTGATGAATGTACCGTGGTAATGAGTACGAACTGTTGAATCAACAGTAGGCTTCTCACCTTCACCTTGCTTAAGAACTTCATATTGAAGGCCTGAATCAGTAACAATAACTTCTTCACGCTTAGCATTTTCTTCTAAAAATTTAATGCCTTCAGCTGCAGCAACTTCTGCTTTTTCTTCAGCTTCTTTTTGCATTCTTGAGTTAATTTCGTTGAACGCCGCTTCTAAGTCTTGATGAGAAACTTCACTTGCTTCACCAGAAAATGCAGCTGCTAAACCAGCTTGTACTGCAGAAATTTCCAAACCTTCAAATGGTTGTGCAGCAAGTTGCTGACCCATTTGTAAACCAATACCATAGCTTGCTTGCTGCTCAACAGTGGTGTATTTATCTGACATAAGACTATTTTACTCATCAGTTATTTAAAAAATGACTAGCGATTCTAGCATAGCTGTTACACGAATACTGCTATTTCGTTCAAGATTGGTTATGTAAGAATTCCACTTTCTAAATTTATTACTTTTGTTAACCACGATCGTGAGGCTTAACTTCATTTTTCATTACTTTCTTTACAGCTTCATCTCGTTTTCTTTCCGTATATGTCAGTAAAGTTTTTGCATTTATTTCGATTTTTTTACCCTCTCGTTTTAACTGTGAATGACACGCCATTTCAGCTGTTCTTAATTTAGTTTCGATTCTTCCTAGATATTGTTGATACTCAAAATGGGTTAACGGTTTCTCTCCCGGGGCAGCCTTATTCGTATCATGGGCTAACATTTTACTTCGGGTACTATAAACATGTTCACTCAATGTACTTCTGATGAGTAACAAGTTTTCAGCCAGCTTTATAACTGAATAAGGAACTCTAACTTTTCGTCTGACTTCCTGGAGTTCAACCTGTTTTTCTTTTACAAGTGCCTTAGAAGGATGCCTACTATGAAAAGATAAGCATATCTCTAATATGTCATCGTCAGGTTTGTCTGCAAAAAACGGTTTACCTGAAAGCGTAACCGTTTGTGAATTTCGGGATTGCTCTTTCCTACTCTCCTTCAACGGCTGCATTTCAAACTGGTAAATAGGCTTGGAAGAAGCTTGAGGTAATGCCATTTTTTTCTTCATGAAAGTTTAATGATGCTCAAAATTACACAGAAACCTCAAAACGAACAGTTAATTATTATTTATATAAAAATGTAATATAACAGCCTGAATGCTTATTCTTTATACAATTAACTTTTAACGCTTTACTTACTGATGTTTTGGAAAGTTTAATTTCAACGTGATGAAAAAACTTCTTACTCAAAATCGACTCTTTAGCCTAGAAACATCAATTGGCACGTACTCGAGCACAGAAAAAATTGTTGATAGCAAGGCAAAACGTGCAGCAAGAAGTTACTCTATTTGCAAATGTTCCAAGACAGCTAGCGGCAATTTTAGCGAACTTGTGAGCATGAAGCGTTTCACACTAAAGGTGAAGTCAGTTAGTTAAGTAACATTCTATTTTCTAGAGAGTTATACCCATTACAGAAATTGGTATTATCGGTCTACAAAGCGTTCAACTGATGTTTCTAGGTTTAATGCTTTTTAACCCAAGCCTATAATCAATCAAACAGTTCGAGTTGAATAGAAAATGAAAACAATTGATCAAATTAAAGTAATTTATGATGGTGAATGTCCCTTCTGTAAGCATTTTGCTTTAAAGAGAATTATTGAAAAGAAAGGCATTGAATTAACGCTGATTGATGCTCGCAGCTTAAGTGAGAAGCAACTCGACTACTATCGACAACAAGGCTTTGATTTAAACAAAGGTATGTTAGCTGAATTTAAAAAGCAAACGTATTATGGCAACGACGCCTTGATGCTGTTAATTAATTTAAGTAAACATTCAAATTGGTTATCGTCAATGATAGAACAAACTTATAAGAAAGTAAGTAGCCCTTCTTCATACAAATTACTAGTAAAGTTAAGATTTATACTATTAAAATTATTACAAAAGCGAGTACTATAGAGTAATCAAAAGTTAAAGTTTTAATTCATTTTCATTAAACCCGTCTGGAAATAACTCCCGAAGTAATTGCTCTCTGAAAATTGGGCTGCCCTTACCCATCCCTTTAGTAAACGACCAACCAAATTCATCAACACATTTAGAAACAGGCCATTTAATGACAGTTGTATAGTCACCAACTTTTATTCTGTAGGTTACATTTAACATGTCACCATTGTCGGACTCACTCAGCTCCCCTTTTATGTAAAAAAGCTCACTAATACTTTTTAACTGAACTTTCAATTCATCTAATGCCGCTTGTCGCAATTTAGACGAGACCACTTTTCCACCTTGAGTTTTCCCATGATCGCCTTGCACTTCTCTTACATATTCTTTTTCTGACTGTTTTAACTTTCTTGCAATACTGTGTATTGCGAGTATTTTTGCGACTTCCTCCCCATATACCTTCACACCAATTGCAGCCATATGTTTTTCTTTGGCATCAGCGCTACCTAACAAAGCTTCAAAAGCTTTTAAAAATTCAGTTCTTATTATTTTAACATTTTTGAGACCATCTGCCCAATTCATGCCAAATGGTAATTCTTGTTCCATTTTCAATAACAACTCTTTAGAAATACACGACATATCTATGTCATCCAAAATACGCATACTCTCCGTTTTCAATGACTCGAGCAAACGACTTTGCTGCGGTTGAAGAACCCATTTACTAGGCATATCCTCAAAATTTTGTAACCTTTTTACACCGAAAACATGCATTGAGAGTTCTCTGCTTAACTCTAAGTCAACGCCTGCCCCCAGCACATGAATATGACCAGTAGCTTCAAACCGTGAGTTGTCGAATTTAATATCAATTTTAAAAGATTTACAAAAATAATATAGGCTCATATAGGCGCTAAATTGTTTCACCCATGAACAAGAGGGTGAACTCATTAAAATAAGATCATGGATAACACTCTCAACAGTTGCGACTTGAAACTGTTGTTCATAATATTTGTCATTACCCTTAGCTTCAGGTCTAAGGCCTTTGTAATTGACTATAGACATGTCTTGTTTCCCTTGCCTCTTAGGCATGTATTTATCTAGAGTACCTCCCCAATTTGCTACTTCATCAATACCTTTAACAATGTTTTCTTGTGTATTAGCCATTTCAATGACTGGCACCATGAAAACTTTATTGTTTATTTTTAATGCTAATATCAATGTTGATCCATTTTCGTTTTCAATATCCAATTTTTCAAGTGTCACTTCGAGACCACAAAACCTTCCGATTTGGCTTAACCTTCCAATCATAAGATTTTTAACTGATGCAGGGTAATCACCGAGCAACACCCCTAAAGAATCAGATATATGTGACTCCATTAAATGGCAAGGAAGATGCAGTTTTTTCAGCTCTCTTCTAGCAGTTTCCAATCTAATTTGGTTCACTACAAGTCGTTTTTCTTCAGACCAACCTTTGATGCCTTTCGGGTAGATACCTTCGGGGTAGGTGAGTAAAGCCCCAGAGGGGATACCGTAGTGCCTTTCACAAGCTACTAAGTTATTTAATGATGTAGCATGAAAATCAGGCGCCTTTTCTGTCGGTTTTACTGAGGATGATTTTCGTTTCTGAGACACAAAAACAAGATCACTAGCCTCAACTGTAACAAAACCGTTATCTTCAGGTAGTAAACGAGACCTCGGTATATTGTCACTTTTTAGTGCTGTATCTGGGTTGACGTAAGTAGCTCCATGAGTCTGCGAGGGAACTTCCGATTGTTCAAATGCTTGGTATTCTTTTTTAGAATTAAAGAGTGTGTCCCTAAACCATCTCATAGGTTTAAATTCATTTTTTCTTGCTAGGCTAGCTTTAGACGTTTGCACAGCACTTGCATCTTTATTTTCACCTGATTGTTTCTGATGAAAAGTCTTTGTGGAATCACTTTTTTTGGGTGCTATTTTTGATGATTGATTATCTTGCGTATTAACTTGATATTGATTAATTTTATCTTCGGATAGCTTTACAACATTTTCACACGTATAAAAAAAGTTACCCGCATTTCCTACAGAAAGCCCTGCTAAAACAACGTCCTCCCCTGTCTTAGTTCGATAAACTAAGGCATATCGATTACTTGCGACTTTATTTTGAGGATTACTCTTTTCAAATCTCAACCTATCTCTTGCCTCTGGTAAATAGTCGGGCAAACAAACTACAGACATGTACAACTCATCGTCACTTGACATCTTACTATCTAAAGTCTTTATAAGTTGTTCGAAGTGTATTTTATTCTCCCGACTAACACCCAGCTTTTGATACATTTCATTAGAGATATTATTGTGTTCAAGAATGAGATATGGACGTTCACCTTGTTGAAGAAATGTAGATTGTGTTCTTGATGGTTCTTGTTGATAGTGTTTGTATTCTGGTTTTACGGCAGTATGCTCCAACGGTGAACCTAAATGGTCGTATTCTATATTTCTTACATCTCTATTATTTACTGCCGCCATAAGTATGTCCCCACGCAAATCTTTAAATATACTTGGCATCTTACAACTAATAAAAAGAACTAAAAAATTAATGTTCATTAATTTTTAGAAAGTAAAATTCGATCAAAATGTTGGCTGCACCGTTAAAATAACTTCCCCTCCGAAGGTAGCAATATTGCTTTACAAAATGCGTTAACCCTTTCTTCTGGTTACAATCATAGAGTCTAAATTGTGATAAAGTTCAAGTGCGGTTTAAGCTATAAAAGAAGAATGAGCTTATAACCAGTATTCATAAAATGGTTCACTCAGCTGGAGTTAAAAAGATTTAGGTAAAGGCGAATGGTCGATATGTATTTAAATTTAACATAGAGGCTTAACTTTGCGTCAAGCCCTATGAAACAAGCAATTACTTAGCATTAGTGCTTTCAAAGATTTTATCTGCTGACGCAGCAACAAAACCTGTATAAATCTCACCATCTGCTTTTGGATAACGAAGTGCAAACTCATAGAAGCAGCTTGGAATTTCCACTTCTTTATCAGCAAACTTAAGGTTGATTTTGTCAGCCATCGTTGAAGATTGTTCAAGTAGAACGTCTTTCGAACCTTTGATTTCGCCGCCTGCACTATTTAAAACAAAGTCGCCGTCTTTCAGTGCTTGGTTAACTTCAACAATAGTGTCATAACCAGGTAAATGGTTAATTGAAACAGTGAAGTGATTTGCACGGTAACCAAATGCAGCAACCCAAGCCGCATACTCACTTTCTTCAAGTAGGCGCTCGTAAGTTGAAAAATCGACACTCCAGTGACGACCAGAGTATAAGAAGTTTTCAGCCTTTGTAGCTTCAACTTCTATAGGCTCAACAAGACCTTTGATGATGGTTTGTACTTCTTCACTGAACTCTTCAACTAGCAACTCAGAGATAAATACCTTTGGCTGCGTTGAATCAGGATGTTCAAAGTGCTTAGCTTTTAGTTTTTTCGCTTCAAATTTGTAATCGCCGCAAGGTTTGTAACCTAGAACAAGTAAATGTTCAGCTAAAACATCAAGGTTAACCTTAGCGATGTTGAAGGTACGGAAAGCAACATGATCATTCATGATCGCTTCGCCTTTGCCTAAAAGTTTCTGAACTTTAGCAGCAGAGGGTGTCATTTCAACATAATCTTGCCACAGTGCTTCAAACAATGAATTTACATCAGAGTGCATCTTTAACTCCTTTAAATCAGATGCTTTGTAACTTTTAAAAATAAGGTTTCCCTTTCTTAAATGTTACAAAGGCAAGCTAACGCTTGCCTTATTTGTAGAGGAATATTGTCGTTACAGCGATAAACCTGGGCTTAATGAAGCAGGCAGATTTACGCTATCGGCTTCAACGGAAGCTACAGGGTAAGCACAGTAGTCTGCTGCATAGAATGCTGACGCACGGTGGTTACCTGAAGCACCAACGCCACCAAATGGCGCAGCACCAGAGGCACCAGTAATTTGCTTGTTCCAATTAACGATACCTGCACGAATACGAGCTAAGAAGTAGTCGTAATCTTCACGACTGTCTGCCAAGATACCAGCAGACAGACCATATTTGGTATTGTTCGCCATATTGATTGCGTCATCAAACTCTGTGTAACGAACCACTTGCAGCAATGGGCCAAAGTATTCTTCATCTGGTAATTCAGCAACATCAGTTACTTCAATTAGACCAGGAGAAACTAAACCTGTACCTTCTTCAAGATGTTTAAGCTCAACTAAAGACTTACCGCCCATTGCGACTAAGTTTCCTTGAGCTGCAACCATACCTTTGGCTGCACCTTCAGAGATCATTGACCCCATAAATGGTTGAGGTAGCATGTTCCAAGGGCCAACTTGAATTTGCTTAACTGCATTCGTTAACTCAGCGACTAGCTTATCACCCGCTTCACCTTGCTCAACGTATAAACGACGAGCACAAGTACAACGTTGACCCGTTGAGATGTAAGCTGACTGTAAGATTTCATGAACAGCTGCTTTCGTGTCTTCTACGCCCTTAACGATCAATGGGTTATTACCGCCCATTTCTAACGCTAAAATTTTACCTGGATGGCCTGCGTATTGTTCATGCAGAATATGACCAGTACGAGAACTACCAGTAAAGAACAAACCGTCGAGTTGCGGGTGAGAAGCCAATGCCTTACCCGTTTCAACTTCGCCTTGCACTAAGTTAATCACACCTTTTGGCAAACCTGCTTGTTCCCAAGTTTTCAACATCAATTCAGCAACTTTAGGCGTAAGCTCAGATGGTTTGAACACAACAGTGTTACCCGCAAGTAATGCAGGAACAATGTGGCCATTCGGCAAATGGCCAGGGAAGTTATAAGGGCCAAACACAGCAACCACACCATGAGGCTTATGACGTAAAACGGCACGGCCAGCTGGTATATCACTTTCAGAATGACCAGTACGCTTGTTATATGCTGCTACTGAAAGGCCGATTTTGCCGATCATTGCGCCAGCTTCAGTTGCGGTTTCCCACTGAGGTTTACCCGTTTCTTGTGCAATCGTTTCTGCGATTTCAGCTTTATTCGCTTCAAGCGCATCACGATAAGCTTTAACAATCGCTAAACGGCCTTCAAGACCAAGCATGAACCAATCAAACTGTGCAGCACGTGCCGCTTCAACAGCTGTGTCAACTTGTGAAGGAGTCGCACTTACACCGCTCCATACCGTTTCTTTATTTGCAGGGTTGGTTGAAGCCATTTCATGGCCTTCGCCAGCAACCCACTGACCATTAATAAACTGTGTCATTTTTTAATACCTTACTCACAAGCTTAAATCGCAACTTACATTGCAAGTATGCGAATTTGCTCGCCTTCATTTACCATTAAACCGTCAGCTAATTGAGGACTTATCACAACATCATCACTTTCTTCTGAAACAGACAGATAAGCTGATGTTGCTCGATAATCGGCTAACTTGGTATTTGAAATAATGAATTTTGATTCTGATGCTGGCGTATGGCCAACACGAATAGTTAATAGACGGCTTTCTTTAACAGAGCGAATGTTTTCAAGTTCACACTCAACCGTTGGGCCACCATCAAAAATGTCCACGTAGCCACGATATTGCAGACCTTCCGCTTCAAGCAATTTTAATGCTGGGCGAGTTTTATCATGAACCACACCAATCACTTCTTGCGCTTCTTTTGGCAACAAGCATGTGTAAACTGGGTTACGTGGCATCATTTCAGCCATAAAGGCCTTTTGCCCTAAACCAGATAAATAGTCCGCTTTGACAAAATCAATGCCTAAGAAATTCTCTTGTAACCAACCATAAAATGGTGAATTACCTGCTTCATCTGATACACCACGCATTTCTGCAATGACTTTGTCGCCAAAGCGGTGCGCATGTTGTGCTAAGAATAAGAAACGGCTTCGAGAAAGCATACGACCATTGTTATCTTTACGGTATGAATCTCTCAAGAACAAAGTACAAAGTTCGGCAGCGCCAGTGTAATCGTGACAAAGTGTTAAGGTTTGAACACTATTATGAACATCGATTTGCTCTGAGTGATAAACCTCGGTACCAACACGATAGTGATAAAACGCATCAATTAGGCCAACAGCTGCTTCAAGTCCACAAGTACCAACAACTTCGCCAGTATCAGTGTCTTCAAGCACCATTAAGTAGCCTTCATCGTGAGGCTTATCAATGTCTTTTATAAAGGATGCTTCTGCTCTCGCAATTTTATTGCGAAGCAAGTCTTCATTGACAGGTAAAGACGTAAATCCGTGACCCGACTCTTCAGCTATCCGCAATAATGCCGCTAAATCTGAATGTCGAATTGGACGAATGATTAACATCTTAAGTCCTCCAAACGTGGTTAATTAAGTGGACACAACAAAAAGGCACAACTTGTTGGGTGCCTAGTTTTTCAACTTAACCTGCAACAACTTTTGCTACAGCACGCTCAAAGCGCTCTAAACCTTCTTTGATATCCGCTTCAGGGATAACCAATGATGGAGTGAAACGAACCACATTTGCGCCAGCAATAAGGCTCATTAGACCTTCACCAACAGAAGCAACGAGAAAATCACGTGCACGACCTTCAAACTTGCTGTTCAGAACTGCACCGATTAATAGGCCTTTACCACGTACTTCAGAGAATACGTCGTACTTATCATTGATCTTAGTTAGTCCTTCACGGAACATTTGCTCACGTTGCTTAACGCCAGCGAGTGTTTGTTCGTTATTTACTACTTCAAGAACCGCATTACCTACCGCACATGCTAACGGGTTGCCGCCGTATGTAGAACCGTGAGTACCAATTTTAAGGTGCTTAGCGATTTCAGTAGTTGTAAGCATTGCAGCGATAGGGAAACCACCACCAAGTGCTTTAGCAGAAGTTAAAATATCAGGCACAACATCAGTGCTCATGTAGGCAAATAATTCACCTGTACGGCCAACACCAGTTTGTACTTCGTCAAAAATAACTAATGCGTTGTGCTTATCAGCAAGGCTACGAACCGCTTTTAGGAATTCAGGATCAGCATCGATGATACCGCCTTCACCTTGAAGAGGCTCAAGCATAATTGCACAAGTATTATCTGAAATTGCGGCTTCTAGTGCTGCAACGTCATTGAAAGGCAAGTGAGTAATTGATTGTGGCTTAGGGCCAAAACCATCAGAGTATGCCGCTTGACCGCCAACACTTACAGTAAAGAAAGTACGGCCATGGAACGCTTTATCAAAAGCAATGATTTGATCTTTTTCAGCACCAAATTTGTCAAGTGCATAACGACGAGCTAATTTAAGTGCAGCTTCATTCGCTTCAGCACCAGAGTTAGCAAAGTAAACTTTTTCAGCAAAAGTAGAACTTGTAAGGCGAGTTGCAAGCTCTAATGCAGGCTCGTTAGTCATAACGTTAGCTAGATGCCAAAGCTTGTTGCCTTGCTCTTGCAATGCACCAGTAAGTGCAGGGTGACAATGACCTAAACAGTTTACTGCAATACCACCAGCAAAATCGATGAACTCTTTACCTTCTTGATCCCAAACGCGACTGCCTTCACCTTTAACAGGAATTACTGCTGAAGGTGCATAGTTAGGCACCATTACTTCGTCGAATTGGGCTCTAGTAAGATTCTTGTTACCGCTCATACAATCTATCCTTTGTTATTATTTGCAATGTTCACCATTGCGAAGAATCACCTATTTTTCTGATAGTTAGATTACTCTAGTGGCGATTCGCTTGTTTAAATTGCTCTCATTATGATTCAAAGTGTGATCTAAATACCAGTTTTAAAACATGAATTATTCACTTTTTAAACGGTTGATGCATAAAAAACTGCATATATGAATTTATGAATCGCATATAGGTGTATTTTTATGCATAATTAATCACAATTATTTTTCATAATGCAAACACTTGAACAACAATGATTTTAAACGCACAAAGAGTGATATCTTAGTCACTTAAACAGGGAGGCTTTCTTTAATAAATCGATAGATTTGCTTTCTTGCTCTTGCTGCTTCAGGCAAAACTTCAAACAATGGAAAGACATGTGGCATATCTGGGTAGAAGTGCCCTATTATTTGGCCGCCTTCATGCTCAATCTTATTAACAAGGCGAACAGAATCTTGCAACAGTAATTCTTTTGTACCTGCAAATACCATGATGGGAGGCGTTCCATTAAAGTCACCCACAATTGGTGATGCCCTCTCATTCATCGGGTTTTGTCCATCGAGGTAAGCACTTCTTAAACGAAACAAAGATTCAACGGTAAAAAACGGGTCTTCTGAAGCTAGCGTTTCTTCCGCATCCCCGAGTAATGCAAGATCTAATGCTGGAGAGATCAACACACAAGCTTTAGGCTGAGTTAAACCTAATCGCTTGATATCGAGTAACAATGAGGCACTTAGATTACCGCCTGCAGAATCTCCCATCACGATAATCGGTAGCTCAGGGTGCAATTGGGTCAATTTTTTATAGGCTTCAAGCACATCATCAATAGAGGCAGGGAATGGATGCTCTGGTGCTAACCGATAATCAGGAATAAAGGCATCTAAATCACACTTATGCATAACATCAGTAATAAAATGAGCATGAGAATTAGGTGTTTTAAAGCAAAAGCCTCCTCCTCGAACATAAAATAATGCTGCCTTAGGCGGATTCGTTGCACCTTTGCGTTTGTAAATAAGCATACGGCAGTTCGATAACTCGAGTCCGTCGCTGGTTAAATCTTTAGGCCAACTTTTCCAGCGTTGATCCAAGTTCAACATACGTTTCCGTACCTCTGATATTGGCACTTTTGATTTACCACGGCTGATCGACGGCTTCGCTACATAGGAGAGTATTAAGTTGAGAATATTGGCTTGCCAACTGGACATAAAGAATCACCGATTTCAATCTGTTAATGCATAAGTTTAAAATACCATACCATTAAACTTGGCTGAACAAGGATTGCAAAACATTCATCTGGAGTTCAATATTTAAACATCGTTTATCAATGTAGTGGCTGAAATTGCTTAACACTGAAGATTCAACTCCAATTATGTATGCCGATATTTTACTTCCCAGTAAGGACTTAAATGGTAACATTGCTTTCTTTATTCAACATCTCAATTTTAAATTAGAGAGTATCTATCCAGCTGATAACCCTAGAGTAGCGGTTCTATCCGGTTTTGGCATTAAACTTGAAATTGATACTCAATGTGATGCCCCTTCCTCCGCTATCGTAATAGATGTAACCGAGGAAGTGATGAGTAGATTGGACTCTGATTCGCTAGTTGCACCTAATGGCACACAAATTACCTTTCGTAAGCCAAGCAAAATTGAAGCAAAAAACACTCCGATAGCCTTCTGTGTTAATCAAGCTAAAGATAATGATAATTGGATAACTGGCCGAGCTGGGATGCTCTATCGTGATTTAATTACTGAACGCCTGCGTGGAAGGATCATCGCATCACACATTCGGATCCCTAAGGGAGGCCCAGTACCTGATTCAGTACATTATCATAAAGTTGAATTTCAGCTCATTTACTGCCTCAAAGGCTGGGTAAAAGTGGTTTATGAAGACCAAGGTGAACCATTCATTTTTAGTGCTGGAGATTGTGTGATTCAACCACCAGAAATTCGTCATCGAGTATTAGAGTCTGGTGATGAGCTCGAAGTCTTAGAACTGAGTCTTCCTGCCAGTCATCTCACCTGTTTTGACCATAATATGACGTTACCGAATAACAGTTTTAATCCAAGTCGGTGCTTTTCTGGCACTCAATTTGTGCATCATATCGAATCACAAACGCAGTGGCTCGCACAAGCAGACTCAACTATGCTGCTGCAACATACAGGGATAGGTAAAGCCACAAGCGGCTTGGTCGAAATACAAACTCTTAAGTCTGCTGCCAGCGAATGTGCTATGACATTCAAACCGTCAGCAACTGCATTTGTCTTTATCAGAAGTGGCGACATAGTGTTAACGAATAACCAAGATATGAAACCGTACCAGCTGAGTAGCAATGATGCCTTTGTTTTACCCGCAGGGACTGACGTTTTGATTGAAGCGAGCGAGAGTCGCTTCGAGTTAATTACAGCGATATTCTTTGATATCGCTAAATAATCAATTACAAAATATCTTGCTTACGGAAGTTCTTACCTTTTAGCCTGATAATTTCTTGTTCGCTAAATTCGTAGTAATCGAAGAGCATCTTTTTTTCTCTAGGATCAATTTGATTCTGTTCTTCCAGTAAAAGTACTTTGGCATATATTGTCGCTTTAAGAGCAATTGCACTTTGCTTAGTCAAGTCAGAAAAATTCAAAGTTTGATCCATTTCCTTAATGTGTTTTTGCAATTTGCTGTTGCCAAAACCGTGTAATTGTAGAACTTGCCAGTTAGCCATGCTGCCCATTTGAAGTACATGATCACAAACTTGCTGGGTCGGAAACTCTGTTGCAAGTACAGCATCGTAAACGTTTTTATCGCGACTCTCACTTGCCTCTCTAAGCCACTTACCTCTGGTGCCTTCGTAAACCTGAGCACATTTGCGAAGCACTAATGAACTGCCCATTAGGTTCACTAATGTGAGCGTGAAGATCAGACTTTCGTCCTCTTCTTTTTCTTCATGTAATTGCGCTAAAGCTCTCGCTGCAATGGCTGCCATATTAGCGAAACGCCAATACTTCCTTGTGATCCACAAAATCGTTGCGTGATTATTTGGTAACCAATGACGCATACAGAAGTAAGGGATAAGAAACTTGAGTTGTTCCATGCCAATGTAGTTAAGTACAAGCTTTAAATCTGACAATTGAACGTCTGTGCTTTGAGGGCGACTTTGTCGAAATGCAGGGCTGTTCACAAGATTGACTAAATCTTGATTTAACCATGAGGTGTTTTTCACCACCAATAATAATCGCTTCATATCCAATTTTTTGGAATGAAGTAGCTCAAGCAGTAACCATTGGGTATTCGACACCGGACTTTCAGCAATCAAACTGTCAGTCGAATCCAGCTGATGCTCCATTTCACTAATGATCGTCGTAAGCAGCTGGTTTGAAACAGCCTCAAATACTGATTTCTGTTGTTGTTGTTTTTCAATGCGCTCACGTAATGCTTGCTGTTCGACTTCAAGCTTACTGGCCGCATCAAGCAAGTCTTCGCCGAGCTCATCACCAGCCCACGAAGATTTATGTTTGCCAACAATCAATAATTGATAAAAGCGCTTTTCTATTTCGATGATGGCACCAGGCTTCATTCCGCCCGCCACTTTAAAAACCACTGACTACTCCCGATTGATTCATATTCGGACTTATCCTCATCCTTTACGAGATTCTAGTTGCTAGAAGCTTGAAAGTAAAAAGGCTTCCCGTTGGAAGCCTTAAAATCAGTCAGCAATGATTATTTAAGATTTTGCTCAAATAACTTATAAATGCGACGATATTCATCTAGCCAGCTTGATGGTTGTATAAAACCATGAGGTTCTACCGGATAAATTGCCGTCTCAAACATTGGCTTTTCAAGTTCAATTAAACGTTGAACAAGGCGAACACTGTCTTGGAAGAACACGTTATCGTCTAATACACCACTCATGATCAATAATGGCTTTTTAAGGCCTTCAGCATGTTCAATCGGAGAGCTTCGCTCATAGGCAATTGGATCAACATCCGGCGTATTCAAAATGTTAGACGTATAAGGCGCATTGTAATGTGCCCAATCGGTTACAGGACGAAGCGCTGCACCCGCTTGGAATAAGTCTGGCTCGTTGAACAGTGCCATAAAGGTTAGGAATCCACCGTAAGAACCACCATAAGTACCGACACGATTAGCATCAACGTGAGCGTTTCTTGCCATCCATTTTACGCCATCAGCTAAATCTTCAACCTCTGGGTGTCCCATATTACGATAAATCGCCGTACGCCAGTCACGTCCGTAACCTTTAGAGCCTCGATAGTCCATATCCATTACCACATAGCCCTGCTGCGCTAGCAAGTTATGGAACATGTATTCACGGAAGTAGCCAGAGAAACCATAATGGGCATTTTGTAAGTAACCTGCACCATGGTTAAAGATCACCGCTGGATATTTTTTGTTGCTATTACGATCATATCCTTCAGGGACATAAACACGTGCATAAACATCACCAGCACCATGACTAGATTTCACTTTAACGATTTCTGGTGCTTGCCATTTGTAGTGAGAGAATGCTTTGCTGGTATAGTGAGTTAATTGCTTTAAGTCACCACCAATTTTCTGAACGTACAGTTCATTTGGCTGAGTACGAGTTGATGCTGTCAGTAATAAAGCATCACCTTCTGGGCTTAGGCTATAATCTAGAGTACCTTTCCAATCCGTCAGCTTTTCATCTTTACCCGTTTTGATATCAACACGGTACACGTTGTAGATACCTGGTTGTGTCTTATTGGCTTTGTAATACAAATACTGATTCTTAGGACCAATGGTGACTTCACTCACCACGTACTTACCTTGAGTCAGAGGCTTAGCTTTTTTGCTTTCCGACTTTAAGTAAAGTTGTGAGTAACCTGATTTTTCAGATAAGAAATAATACTGCTCAGTATTACCTATCCAACCAAATTGGTTGTGCGTGTAGTTTATCCAAGCATCATCATGCAAACGGTCTTCAGTTTTAAACTTGCCATTATTCAGATCAACACTGGCAATCCAGCGATCTTTATTATCAACAGCCTCAACCATGACAAGCACTTTATTTTCAGTGCTATGCCACTGGATTGGGCTTTGGCTCCAGCCCCAATCTTGCATTAAACGTATCTTACGAGGCGCTTTCTTTGACTCATACGTTTTGCCTTCAGCTTTTGCATTTTCTGCTTTAACTTTTGCTAGAACGTCTTCGTTATAACCTGTTAAACCTTCGATCGTCACAGGATGCTTAGTGTGCGTCTTTAAATCGAGAACGACAAAATCTTGTCCAGGATATTTATCTTCAGCAACACGTGCACGAGCAGGTACCGCATCAATATATCCATCTTGGCCTAGATAATTCGGCATGATGTCATGCTCACTGCGCCACTTATAATTTTTATCGACTAAAGCGACAAACATATATCGACCATCGGCAGAGAGGCTTTGCGTAGCAATACGGTTATTTTTACCTAAGAACCAAGCTCTAGGAGCAATTGTTGAGTCAGCTTTAGCAAGATCTTGGTTATACTTTTCACGAGTTTGGGCGTCTCGTTGAACCTTGGCTACGTATTTGATTAAACGATGTTGCTGCTGAGCAATATACCCTTCTGGCTCAGTGACACCTTTTGGTTTATTGGCCATTTGTAGATCAGCAATTTGCTCAATTAACCCCGTTAAACCATGAATGCGAAAAACCTGCCCGCCTTGCCAGTATGCAAGATCACCGTTTGTTAGGTAACGAACACCACTGATACGTTTATTTTGACGAGTAACTTGAATCACGCGGCCAGTGGTCAAATCTTTAACAAAGACATTACCTTGGTAAATGTAAGCTTTCTTTGTTTTCTCAGCATTAAACACACCACCGTGTTGATCAGCTAAATGCAGTTGAGATAGGCTTAATTTCTTTGCTGGTCCCGTTAATGCTTGCTCGTAGAAATCTGACGTTGGAGCTGAATGCGCTTGACGTGAGAAAAAGATCGAATGACCATCGTCAGCCCAATAAGCTCTTTTTGCTAAAATCCCCATCCAATCTGGGTTAGCCATAATTTGTTTTAAGGTGAGCTTCTGTCCGACTTTAGGCGGAGCAACCAAATCAATTTGTGCAGTTTGATTTGCAATAACACTCGTCTCTGGCGCTTTAGGTGCAGTCGTTGCACACGCAGAGAGAATCGCCAAACTCAAAGTACCTAAAGCGAGATTTCGGCTTAGCAGTTTCATACGGCTTCCTTTATTGTTTTAAAAAATTTTCGAGCAACTCCAACCCCTTTTCAGTCAAAATAGACTCAGGGTGAAATTGCACACCATATATTTGTTTTGTTTTATGGCTCATCGCCATGATTTCCTGCCCGTACTCATTAGAGTCAAACCATGCATCCAGTTCGAACTCATCGGGCAACTCATTGACTAATAACGAGTGATAACGCGTCACGGTTAATGGATTTGGCAACGCATCAAATAGTCTGTTATTTGCATGAGTAATATCACTGGTTTTACCGTGCATCACTCGTGCAGCTCTTATCACTTGTTTACCAAATACTTGCGCTATAGCTTGATGCCCCAAACACACACCGAGTATGGGAAGTTTCCCCTGAAAATACTCAATAGCTTCAAGAGAAACACCAGCCTCATTAGGCGTGCAGGGTCCCGGTGAAATAACCAAATATTGAGGCTGCAAAGCTTCAATTTCTGCAATGGTGATTTCATCATTACGCCTCACTTCAACATGCTGACCAAGCTGCTGAAAATATTGCACTAGATTAAACGTAAATGAGTCGTAATTGTCTATCATCAGTAGCATGTCTGCTACTCCAATAACTGTTGGTTCTTATAATAGTTGCGAGGATTGTATCACTTTAAGAATGAAACGAAACATTAGGGGCTGTTTATCTTTCGTGATTGTTTTTGCAGCGATAAATTGGTTGTTTTATTCAAGGCAGAGCTTGTGCGGTTTGGTTTCTCCAAATAAGCAAGCGATAACGATGAAGAAACGACCAATTTACGCTGTCTTCGATGCTTTTGAGCATCCACTGTTCTGTGTTGTGACCAGTTTACTTAGATGGCTAAGCTCCACTGCTAACGCCTTGAACAGACAAATGCTCAAATAGCACAAAATTTAATCCTGAAAGATAAACAGCCCCTAGTAAATAATTAAGGCTATTACAAATCAAGCCTCTTTCTTTGCACTGCTTTTTTGGCTTGAATCTCTTTTGTAAAAACTTGCCACTCACTCGAACGTACTTTTGGGTTTATTGTGTCGAAATAAGCCAGTTTGTGCTTATCGCTAAAACCATAGTGAATCGCTTGGGATAAATATCGCTTCGCACGTTCTTTTTGACCGAGTTTTGCATTCAGTAATGCGACCTTCCAGCTTAAAACAGCGGATTCTGAACCACCTTCCAACTGTTGTGACAACTTCAGAGCAAGATCATCTTGGTTAGCATGGCTGCTTGAGAGTAACGCTAAATAGAAGTGACCCAAATCCTGCAGAACAACATTTTGCTGATGGATTAAATTCAAGGCGGCGTTCTCGAGTTGTTCTGTGTTGTTCAACATAAACAAGCTTTGCAGTAATCCTTGTTGATATCTTACATTTGTTGGCAAAACCCTAACTTGTTGCTGATAGTGCTGTCGAGCAGCAGCTAACTTTCCTTTCGCCAACAGCAGTTGCCCATGTGCATCAGAAGCTAATAGCGAACCAGGTTGAAGTAACAGTGCTTTAGTCAGTAACTCGTCGGCTTGTTCTAAGTCACCGATGGCCATATAACTCAAAGACAAGTGGACGAGACTCACACTGTTATTTGGCTGCAGCTTGAGCGCTTTTTTATAATAATAATGCTGTCAGCAAGCTGTCCCATTTCTCTGTATATGTAACCAAGATTGGAACTGGCTTCGGGATAGTTAGGACGCTTAGCGAGTGCCTCTCTAGTCGCTTTTGCTGCTTTCAGATACCAGCCGAGATTAAAATAAGCCAACCCCAGCGACTTATAACCTTGAGCCAACTCTGGATCCAATGAAATCGCATGGTAAGCATGTTCTAAGGCTTTTTTCTTCCAGACCTCCTTACCATTAAACTGAAAGACACCTTGGCTGTATGCGTCAGCTAAAGCGGCATGAGCAAGTGCGAAGCTCGGCTTAAGCTCAATAGCAGAACTGAATAATTTTATCGCATGTAAGTTATCTTGTTTTCGATAACGCTGATAATAATTAAGCCCTTTTGTATATACCCATGATACTTGAAGATGCATGTTTCAGGACTTTCTCAGCGCCAATTCTTTGAGGCGCATTAGCGAAGGAATATCGGGATTCTTTCGAGCTAATGTAACAAAGAAGAATTGTCGCTGAGAAGTCCACGCAGTGCGAGTTGCACAGCGTGTTACTCTGTGTTGCCAGTGCTAACAATAGCTCACTATTGCCGCACACTGTCGCCTTGATTAACAAGCTGTGCATTCTCGCTGAAATCGAGCATCTTCAGGTATGAGTATATAGCTGTTGTTCGAAGCTTACGCTTTTTAATTCAATACTTGAATAAAAAAAAGTAGAACACCATTATGAAAGAAAGCAGTGCGCCAAAGATCACAGGGTAAAGTAAATACCCATCTCCCCCACGGCGCGCTCTTTTAAAACACAAACCGACTAACAATAAGTTAAAGGCACCTAGCAAAATAGATACAAATGCACCATGCCTAAAAGAAATGTTAGTAATTTGCGATGATAAATAGAGCAACACAAACCAATCTATTAAAATTAAATAGAGAAATAATTTCTGTAAGCCATCAGGCCCTTTTCGATGATAATTTTGAGCCATTCCATTAACTCTTATGTTTATTTTTCATTTGAATTTGAACCTGATTCATCAATTCAACGATTTTATCTTCGGGCTCCTCAAGCCATTTAGTCCCATAAAAGTTCAACCTTGAATTCACGGGTACGGCTCTCACTACTTTCATTTTCAAGTCACGATTTACGACTCGAATGTGCAGTTCATCGCCCAGCTCAAGCGGTGTATTACATAAAAAGCCGAGCCCACCAACACTCATATCTTTTACGCTCGCAAGACCAACTTTACGTTTGAAACCAAACCGGCTTCGTTTAAATAAATTAATGGTGATTCCATCACACGCCATGCCTAAATCTTCTGATTTAGACTCCTTTAAACTCATGCGAGTATGCGTTCTATGTTCTTCACCGTTAAATTCTGATTTATCATCTCGAGTTTCTGCAGGAATGAACTCGCCAATTTGTGTTACTTGCTCGTCCATTGCTCCGGATACCTGCTCTTATACTGGTTACTTTTTGCGACTTTTGAAGCTTCAGATACCTCTGAACGATATTCACTTTCTGGTAAATAGTTCATCGCTGTTATTTGTTTTTCAGCTTCATCACTTAAAATCAATAACTCGATACGTCTATTTTCAGGTGCGAGCGATTTTTGTCGATTCATTAGTAATTGATCAGCCATACCTGTTACTTGGATAACTTGATGACGTTCAACACCTGCATATTCCAGCACTCTTCTTGCTGTGAGTGCTCGCAAACTTGAAAGCTCCCAGTTGGTAAAGTTTTTACTGGCATAGACTTGTTTGTCGGTATGACCAGAAATACTCATCTTATTTTTAACTTTGCTCAATGAAGGGCCTATGGCCATCAACAAATCTTCAAAGTATGGCGACATTTTATAGCTGCCTTTCGCGAACATATCTTTGTTATCATCATCATGAATCAGAATACGTATGCCCTGTGCAACTAAGATAAGCTTCACGTGTGACTCAACATTGGCATCTTCGATTACTTCATTGATTTCTTTTGCAAGTAACTCTAACTGTGCCTGAGTTTCAAATTTACCAGGGATCATAGCATTGAGATCTTTACCTTTGCCGGCATTTGGGTTGTCTTCGCCAGCGGGGATAAAGTTATGTAATGCAGGGCCGCGCTTTTCCGTGCCGGTTGCGTGAGCGGGCAATACAGATTGCTGAATGGCAATATCACCCTGCATATCGACTAAAGAAGGTGCCCAACTTAAGTCAAATGGGTTAATTGATCCCACATCAAATAAATCACCACGCAATGTACTCGCTATCTCTTCTTTCTCTGAGTTATCCGACATTTGAATGATCCACAACACCATAAACAGCGCCATCATTGCCAGAGTAAAGTCAGCAAAAGCTACTTTCCAAGCACCACTAGAAGCGGCTTTTTTTTGCTTACGATTGCTTTTTCGTCTGATGATCAATGGTTCGTTTGTACGCTTCATTAGCTGCGTTGCTCCATCATCCAACGTTCCAATTCAATAAATGATGGGCGATGTTCAGTTTGGATTTGTTTACGACCAGCATCTATCGCCAGCATGGGAGGCTTGCCTTTAGCAAAAGCCGTTAACATCGCAGCTACACAGCGCAATCGAGAAGTCTGACGATCAACTTGATGCTCTAATGCTTTTGAGAGTGGGTCAAAGAAGCAATAACAAAAGAAAATACCAATAAATGTTCCAGTGAGCGCTGCGGCTACCTTCACTCCAATTAGGGTGATAGAGCCATCGATATATGACATGGTGATGATGATGCCCATCACAGCGGCAAGAATACCAAAACCTGGCATCGCTTCAGCTACTTTATGAAGCGCATGAGAAGGTCTCATTCTGTCTTCTTCAATACGATGGATTTCTTCTTCGAGGATATGTTCTAAATCATGCGGAGAAATTTTACCGATTGATTGTAGTTTTAAATTATCAATCAAAAATTGCAGTAAATCTTGATGTTCGAGAACCGTTGGATACATCAAAAATAATGAGCTATCTCTAGGGTTCTCAAGGTGGTCGTCTAATACTCTCATGCCTTGAGACTGGATTTGATTCATCAACATACCCATCAAACCAAATAATTGCGGGTATAGTTCAGGATCTTCTTTTTCTGATTTTAACAGCTCTTTAAGTTGTGTGACTAAATCATTAAGTACAGCTTTAGGATTAGCGATAATCAATGAGCCAATCCCTGCACCGATAATGATGAGAATTTCTGCAGGTTGCCATAATGCGCTGACATAACCACCAGCCCATAGGTAACCACCAAAAACAGAAAGAAGTATGATAATTAACCCAAAGACTTTGTTCATGCCGTTATCCTGTTCTTATTCGTTCCACTTTTGCAAAATTTGCTGTATTTGCTTAATAGCGAGTTTGTGTAATTGACAAATGCGGGTTTCAGTTAACCCCAATGTCGCAGCAATTTCGCGTAAATTCAGTTCATGCTGATAATAAAGCGACAGAATTACCTGATCTCTTCTATTTAATTTCGAAATTGCTTTAAATAATGTCTCTTTTGCTGAAATTTCACCCAACACGCTTTTTTCATCAACAAAATGATTACCCGCACCCAGCATTTCATCGAGACTTTTCATCGAATCAGACAGAGAGGCATGTAAACGCTCACGATACTCTTCGGGACTCACCCCTAGAGCCAAAGCCACTTCTTTATCTGTTGGTTCTCGGCCTAATTCACGAGTGAGCTTCCTAACAGTGTCATTGAGTTCGTGAGCCTGTTGACGTACAGGTCTTGGTCGCCAATCCTGACGCCTCAGCTCATCCAAAATGGCGCCTCGAATACGTTGGCTAACGAACGAAATAAAGCCATTGTCTAACCCACCAGGGTAGCGTCTTGATGACTCAAGCAACGCCATCATGCCGATTTGCTCCATATCCTCGAGACTTAGCGTGGCACCGCAATGACTTTTTAGCTGATAGATGATTCGCTTTACCAAGGGTAAATATTGTCGAAGTAATTGAGATTCATTGGGTTTAGCAACTGGAGCGTCATCGCTGGTATGCTGATATGCAAGTTGACCTGAATTCATATCCCTATTCTCTTATTTGAGTCTGATTTATCGATGCCTCAACTGTTGATATCACCCTACAAAGCTTGGTGCGCCCTTGAGTTTACAAGGGCCATCATTACAGCTGAAATGATTGTTTTATTGAATAACCATGCGTGTGAATAGCACTTGTTCTAGCTCTAAATCATAGTGGTTTTCATTCAGTACCTTAGATAAAGCAAGCTGGACTTCTTGTTGCAAAGTATCAACATGATTTGGGTTATTTAGCTCTTCAAATTGCTTTTTAGCGAACAGCTTCATTAACGTATTTCGAACTAAAGAGTCTGCTTCTTCTAATGTTCTTTTTACTTCTTCAGAAGAAGATTTTATCGACATTTCAAGTAATAAATAGTGAGGATAGTCTTCACCTGCCACCGTAACGACAGTTCGCTTTAGGGGGTAATACTTTGCGGTGGGTATGGTTGTCGTATCTCGATGAAACACTTTTCCAAATAAACTTGGTGACTGCCACCCAACATAAAAAATTGCTGCGGACCATACTGCGATAAAACTTACTGTTACTAAGACTTTTGCCGCTTTACTCAAAACCATTCTCCTTATGCTCTAACATCAAGTTCTGACGAAACTGTTGGCTGCATTTCACTTTCAGCCTCATCAAAACTCGCAATTATTTGAACGTCTTCCGCTTGGTGTTGCTCTGATTCATGTTCACCATAGCTAATATTCACATCTACTTGGCCACCATGATCTAACGCCAAGTCGCTTCGCAAACGTTCGATTCCTGCTTGCAACGCATCTCTTACTTGAGCAGTTGCAGCATTTAACTGTATTTGTAATCTATCGCCGTCCAATTTCACGCTCATATCGAGCTTGCCAAGTTCTGGTGGGTCGAGTCTGATTTCAGCTTGTTTAACGTTTTGATCGATTTGAAATCGAACCTGCTCTCTAAGAGGCCCCATTAACTGCTGACTTTGATGAGGTAACGCTTGGGCTGTATTGATGGGAATCGGTCCCCACTGACTGGACTTTGCAGAAGCCATTGCTTGGCTGTGAATGCTTGAAACTTGAGATGATGCGTTCTCAATATTACTGAGCTCTGAAACGATGCTTTGTATGTGTAATTGATTTTGTTGTGCCAGTTGTGGCGCAGAACGAAGTACACCTTGATGCATCATTTGCGAGAGCAAGGTATCACTTTTAATGCCACTCGACTCAGGGAGAGAAAACGCTTTTTTTGATAAATCCAATGAAGACCTTGCTTGATGTTGTTGTGTCTGATTGAGCTGTTCGGCTTCAATGTTTGCGACACGATTAGGCAAATTCATTATTGGGTTCATTCCAGTTGAAATGGATTGTGCTACCGTGCTTTCTTTAGCATATTTAGCATCATAAATATTCGCTTGCTGAAAACGACTCATCTCATTTTCGTCAGATTGTATTTTAGCCTGAGTAACGTTGACTCCAGTCGTGTTCAGTGCACTTTCTTCGGTGTTTTCATTGTGGCTGTAGGTAACAGAATCTGTAAGTGCTGTTAGAGCTTGAGCTTCTTCACCTTGAAAGCTATAAATGGAACCAAGCTCACTCTGATGAGACAACTCAGACTGAGTTGTCTCATCAATCAGTGAAAATCTCGCATTAGACTGAGTCGCTTTACCGTTCCCAGAAATAGAAGAGGAGGATGTTGACCCTGCTTGAAGCGTATTGAGTATTGTCATTATTGATCTGCCCTACCACTGCTACCGATTTAACTGATGACTTGATTCAGTCAGTTGATAAGCATTCAGCCCTTCTTTTTGTTCTTTTAATTGCTGCATTTTTAAAGACAGCTCTTGTGTTGTTACTTCTAAGGTTTCAATGGCTTTTTTATGCGCCTCGCCCAGCCGTTTAAATGCTTTTTTTTCAGCTTCGGATTGCCCTTTCCCGTATTTTTCAACAATCTCGATTAATACATCGTTTACCTGATCTAACTTAGTTATGTCTTGTTGAACACTGTACTTTTTAAAGGCTAACTCTAATTTTAAAAACTGATTAGTTAAGGTTTTGCCAACCGGCTCTGACATCTGTAATTACCTTCACAACGGGTTGAAGTTCTTCAATGCTGTTTTGGACACTTGCCGTTACTAGCTGGCGACTGCAATAGTCATACAAATTGTTTAAGCTCACAGCGATTTCACCGCCGTTTTCCATGTCCAACATAGAATCTAAGCCATGGACAATATTTAGGCATTTATTGATACTTTTGCCTTTGTCCTCAAAGCTCTTTCTTTCCATATAACCTGAAGTACGGTCGAGTTCCTCAAGTAAGCCATCTAACAACATGCGCACCATTTCATGTGGGTTCGCAGATGCCGCACGGGCATCTAGCGATATTTGTTGATAAGCATTAAACGGATCTTGCTCATTAAGCATTAGTTGGAAGCTCCTGTATTAGTAAAGAGTGAGCTTGCAGAACTCAGCTGGGTTATTGCCGATTCTGCAGCGGTAAATTGGGCGAGTAACAATTGGTACCGTTGTTCCATTTGCGCATCAAATCGCTCCATATCTTGTTCAACACGGTCGGTTCGAGCTTGCAAACTGCTTTGGCGTTGATCGATAAAGCCATTGAACTCAATGAAAGGGTCTAATACGTCTTCTAATTTGTCGATGTAGCCATCATCATCTGTAAATAATGCTTCAACGGCACTTGCATCGTCTCGCAGTGCATTAGAAAGTTCGGCATCGTCTACCGTCAACTTGCCGTAACGATCCAGTTCTATACCAATGTCGGATAAGCGTTGGCCGCTAGGTGCTGATTCAAACAAAGTATTTTTTAATCGACCTTCCAACATTCTGATGCTAGCGTCACCGTTTAGCGAGCCCACAGTGTCAGATTCGGAGTCTGTTGCAGCACTCCCTCGTCCTCGAGTTAAGGATTGAATTTGATCTTGCAGTTCGTTGTAAGCGTCAACAAATTCCTGCACGGCCATTTGTGCTGTTTCAGAATCAGCTTCTATTTTTATTACACTGCTTTCGCCTGAGTCGTGAATACTGTCGAGTTCGATTGAAATACCATCAATCACATTCTCAACAAAATTAGTATCACTGGTAATCGATACGCCATTGATAGTGAACAAAGCGTCTTTCGGAGCTTGGCGTTGAGTGGTCCCCCAACTTGCTCCATCTAAAGTTATCGCTAGCGTATTTGTGGCGCCGCTGTCTTTAGACGTCATCATTAACTCAACACTGCTGCCCGTTCTCACTAAAGAAGCTTGAACACCAGGGTTATCCGGATGTTGATTAATCATATCTTTGAGATCAGCAACGGTTTCAGTGCCCGCTGCGTTTACGACAGACAAGTCAATGCTGATGGCATCAGCAGGGTCGGCACCAAGCTGAATGTTTAGTACGCCCGTTGTCGGCAAGATTTCATCTTCTGCAGTAAATGTTTTCGTTATTTGCTCGGCCTGTGCTAATTGCGAAACCACAACGTTATAAGTGCCTTCAGGTGCATCAGTACCAACAGTGGCAGATATCTCGTCGCCAATCACCGAACTGCTTTTAGCGGCAAAATTATCACCGCCAATCGCAGATAGCTTGTCAGCTAAACTGTCTAAATTTCGCTCTAACGCATTATAGGCATTAAGCTGTTTCTGGTAACTCTGCAAATTCGATGCGAATAATTGATCTTTCTGTCCTCGCTCAGCATTCACAAAGTCTCGTGAAATTTGCGAAGGAATAAAACCTGCACTTGCAACCATGACCTATCTCCATTCGATTCTTTTCGTTACGAATCCATGAATTGACATAAATAAATATTTTAATTTCTTTAACTAATCAAAAGTCATGCCAAACCATTTAACCGTTATTATTCAACAGATTAATAAACATCGTTTAATTAATACAAACACTTCATTTCCGCATGGTTTTTAAAGTAGGAAATGACTTTTCCTCGTGCAATCTTTTTCTTAGGGGACAAAAAAAAGGCGCTAAATAGCGCCTAAAAAGGAACATTGCAATTGAGGTTGATGATTAACGCAATAGACCCATAACCAAGTTAGTGTTTTGGTTAGCTGATGACAGAATGTTAGTACCTGCTTGAACAAGCAGCTGATTACGTGTCATGTTTGCAGATTCAACAGCAAAATCAGTATCCATGATACGACCTGCAGCTGATTGAGTATTTTGAGTAACGTTTGAAAGGTTAGATGCAGTGTGACCTAGACGGTTAATGTTTGCACCTAACTCAGAGCGGGCTGAACCAACCTCATCGATAAAAGTATCGATAACACTAATCGCTGCGTTTGCACCAGTGGTTAGGTCAGCAGTACCTAGAGCCGTTGTATCTGGTTCTGCAACGGTAACATCTAGGGTCTCACTTGCGTCAGCGCCAATTTGGAATGTAACAGTACCTGAAAGTGTATCAAACAGGTTGTTACCTGCGTATTCAGTGTTATCTAGGATACGAGTAATTTCAGCAGATAGCTCTTGGAACTCGTCATTCAATGCAGTTAAATCAGTTGCAGAGTTAACACCGTTAGATGCTTGAGTTGCAAGTTCTTTTTGACGAAGTGCAATAGTAGTTAACTCATCTAAACCGCCATCCGCAGTTTGTAGCATAGAAGTCGCATCTGAAACGTTACGGCTAGCAGTTTGCATACCTACAACGTTAGCATTCAAACGTGTTGCGATTTGTAGACCAGCAGCATCGTCAGCAGCACTGTTGATGCGCATACCTGTTGATAAACGCTCCATGGCAGTCGTCAACATGTCGTTGCTTTTAGTTACTGAATTTTGTGCAATTAGAGATGCGTAATTAGTGTGAACAGACAACATAGTGTCTTCCTCCATGTAATGAATTTGTTTTCTTGTCTCACCAACAAAAAGACGGCATGGAAAAAGCAAACTAAAATATATTTGAATTTTTTTTTATAAAAAAGTAAAAAGCTAATATCTTCAATAAATAAAAAGAGTAAGTTTTATAAAGAAATATATCGCAAGCTGATAACTTACACTTTATTCAGCGAATTGTTACCTCATTGAATGTACCTTAATTACAAACTTCCACACTGGTTATATATTATGATTAAGGCCACATTTCTGTATCTGTGCTTCTCTGTTATTGCTCTTCCCTGTCTGGCTCAAACTCACTCAATGCTGAATGGTTCCCAAAAAGTAGGTTGCGCCACGCAAAATATTGCGACAAGTGATTCAGGTAAATATCTTTTTATTGGAAATTACGGTGAGCAAGGTGCTAAATGTCCTTCTTACCTCTTTGATACTGAAACTCATAATAAGATCAAAGTCTCTAACTCAGATCTCATGACGTTTAGCCAAGGAGGGAATTTCATTGAAAATACTGATAACGATACGCCTTCAATTCTTGCCGTTAACCAAAGCTCAACGGTGAATGTCGGTGATAGCCTCTATGTCTATCAATTTGATCCTCAGCTGAAAGCTCTACATATCGTTCAGCACTATAATGATGTGTATTATGTCAGCGAGCTGCCCGATCATCAGCATTCATTGATCAAACAACAACACGATCTTATCGTTGTGAATAATGATGACCTTACTCATGGTCGCCCATTAATGGCAGAAAGTACGACTCACAATATTACTTATTCTGGGCAAACAGTATTCTTTAAAAATGGAGAAGACCAATCTGTCATTGTTATGCCTTACCGTGGGCAATCTTATTACATTAAAAATATTTATCAGAATAATGCCAAGCCTGATTTCAACTATAAAAAAGACCAATTAAACACATCTCTACCGGTAATTAGCCAGTTAGATGAAAATAGCAATACCGTTACACTGACATTCAATGCAAGCCACTCATCTTCACAAGGCTTACAAGAGTTAAGTTTAAGCCGCTATGTGTTTTCTACTGAAGCTCCCACTCAAGGAACATTGGCCACTTATAAGCTGACCCTTAACCAGAAACCTTATCCTAACTCTGATTACAATAATAAAATTTATGCCTTACTTGCTGTACCAAACCATCCAAACGAATTTGACATTGCGTTTGCTGATCTAAAAAAAATGAAAAGTGAAATTGGCGTTGTTAAGGTCACCAATCAAGATCAAAAGCGAAACTTTGATATCGTTAAATCTAAGCAGTATTTTGATTTGATTAAAGCGGTGGGGTTTTTATCAAAAACGTCTGACGATGAAAAAATGGGAATGATTTCAATCAACCCCATTTTTGAACAAGCGGCGTATTATAAAGAAGTACCATACATGATGTAGTTGGTGTAATCGAAAGTAAGTTGCTTTGATCTATCGCCCGAAGCAGTTATGATTGCAGTTAAACTCACTTTCGAACTAACACCTTGAAATTGCTGCCTCTGAATATTAGAAATTTTGTACTCGCATTTACTGTTATGCTGCTCGGTGCGTGTACTTCATTACCACAAACGACATTGTTACCGACTCAAGTTTCTTCCGTGCAACAAGCCAAAGCTTGGGAACTCAAAGGTAAGCTTCTCGTTAAAACCCCACAAGATAAATTCAGTACTCATCTTTTTTGGCTCCATGAACCCAATAGAGATCAACTCACACTGACCACAATGTTAGGTACAACAGTACTATCTCTTGATGCTAGACCAGATAGCGTCACATTGACTGCTGATGGTAAGACTCACACAGGCAATGATGCACAGCGACTTTTACAAAGGTTGACAGGTTGGTCTATACCAGTAAATCAGTTTCCTTATTGGATTACGGGTCAAATCCATCAACAGCAGCTCATTACCAATCTTGACTCATATGGTAATCCAAGATCAGTATTAATCTCTTTAGATGGCACGCATTGGTCGCTCACTTATAAAAGTTGGCAACAACAAAGTGGTGCGAATGTTCCTAGATTGCTTCAAGTCAAACAACCTGAACTTGATTTAAAAGTTCAAATTAACAAGTGGCAAGCACTCGCCGTAACACAGTGATAAAACATGACATTACACACACTAAAACTTCCAGCTCCAGCAAAACTTAACTTATGTTTGCACATTAATGGTCGACGAGCTGACGGCTATCACGAGCTACAAACTGTTTTTCAGTTTCTTGATAAATCCGATTACTTAGAATTTACAACAAGAGGCGACGACCAATTAAATCTCCACTCCGAATTAAATCAAGTTGTTGCGTCCAGCGATAACTTAATTCTAAAAGCTGCAAAATTATTACAACAACAAACAAAAACTGCATATGGTGCAGACATTTCATTAGAAAAAAATCTACCTATGGGCGGTGGAATTGGCGGCGGTTCATCTGATGCAGCAACAACCTTATTAGCATTAAATAAGCTCTGGCAGGCTAACCTTTCAACTGATGATTTAGCCAGCATTGGAATTAAGCTTGGCGCGGATATACCTGTTTTTATTAGGGGTTTCTCTGCTTTCGCTGAAGGTATAGGTGAAGTTTTAAATCCGATATCGTTGCCTGAAAAATGGTATCTCGTGCTTACACCGGATGTGCATGTTTCCACTGTAGAAGTGTTTACGGCACCAGAGCTACATCGATGTACACCTCGGGTAAATGCCGATGATTTATTCACTATTGAGTGGAAGAATGATTGCCAACCTTTGGTCGCAAACAAATACCCTCAAGTTGCCAAGGCATTAGACTGGCTGATAGAATATGCGCCGTCTCGAATGACAGGAACAGGCGCATGCGTGTTTGCCGAATTCGATAACGAACAGCAAGCTCAAGCGGTGTACGCTAAGTTACCAACAGATCTAAACGGATTTGTTGCTAAAGGCTTAAATCGTTCACCCGTACTAGATTGCTTAGCTGAAATAAACTAATTTTGGGTAGGTTTGAGAATCACGTTCAAGCCTACTGATATAACAAGCCAACGCCTGAGGTTTATACCGTGCCCGACATCAAGCTTTTTGCTGGGAATGCCACTCCTAGTCTCGCTAAAAAGATTGCCGACCGTTTATTCTGTTCATTAGGAAGTGCCGAAGTAGGCAGATTCAGTGATGGTGAAATCAGTGTTCAAATCAACGAAAATGTTCGTGGAGCTGACGTATTCATTATCCAATCAACTTGCGCACCAACCAATGATAACTTAATGGAATTGATTGTAATGGTTGATGCTCTTCGTCGCGCATCAGCAGGCCGTATTACTGCCGTTATTCCTTATTTTGGTTACGCTCGTCAAGATCGCCGTGTACGTTCTGCACGTGTACCGATTACGGCTAAAGTTGTTGCTGATTTCTTATCAAGCGTTGGTGTCGACCGCGTATTAACCTGTGACTTGCACGCTGAGCAAATTCAAGGTTTCTTCGACGTACCAGTAGACAACGTTTTCGGTAGCCCAGTTCTACTTGAAGACATGATTGCAAAAGAACTTGATAACCCAGTCGTAGTTTCTCCAGACATTGGTGGCGTTGTACGAGCTCGTGCAGTAGCAAAACTGCTTAATGACTCTGATTTAGCGATTATTGATAAGCGTCGCCCTAAAGCAAACGTTTCTCAAGTTATGCACATCATTGGTGACGTTGAAGGTCGTGACTGTATTATCGTTGATGACATGATCGATACTGGCGGTACTTTATGTAAAGCTGCTGAAGCACTTAAAGAGCACGGTGCTAAACGTGTATTTGCTTATGCGACTCACCCAGTATTCTCAGGTAACGCACCTAAGAATATTGAAGAATCAGTGATTGATGAAGTTATCGTGACTGATACAGTACCTCTAAGCCCTGAAATGCAAAAAGTAGGTAAGGTTTCTCAGCTAACCATGTCTGCTGTACTTGCTGAAGCTATTCGCCGCGTTAGCAATGAAGAGTCAATCTCTGCGATGTTTAAGCATTAATCATTTTATCAACTTTGCATTAAAAGGCTCGATATCACTTAAGATTTCGAGCTTTTTTTGTGCCATAAAACATACCGTAATACATAGATAAACGAAGTAAACATGGCAACTTTTAACTTCTATAGCTTCCTCTCTTAATATCGTTCACAGAGCGCACCAGATAAATAATCAATCTATATGTAATTGATATTAGTCAAAGTATGCCTATAAGCAGAATGTCACCTCAAGCTCTATGCTTTGCAATATAAAGCTATTCAAATAGTCTGTATTGTAAATAAAATAGACAATAAATTTGCACCTTCTATAAATAGCAATAAGCCAGGGCAAAAAATGGCGGATGAAAACATCGACGGCGTATACCGTTATTTGAAGATACTATCTTTTAATACAATGACGATAGAGAGCAAATATCAATACCCTCAGGTGCAGAGGGTATCGATTAAGAATATGAAATTAATGAATTTTGAGTGACAAAGTAAACGAACCGTTCTGATTAAAACTCAAACCCGTTGTCTTTTTCAATCGTTTTACCGCCAACATGAGTGATATTTTTAAGTCCGTTATAGTTTTTTAGATATCGATTATTTTCGATGTCTAAATTAGCTCCGATCTGTTTCAAACCAATAAAACCGTCTAAATCGAACAGGTTTTCATTCGACTTAACCACTAAATCACCTGATAAATATGAAATATGTTTCAACGCATCAGTGGCTCTCAGCTCATTATCGTTTTCTATCGATAATGAATCAGCGACCTGAGTGAGTGAATCTAAGCCTTCTAAGGTTCTTAAACTGCTATCACCTGTAACGCTCAAACTCTTTTTTATTTCCGTTAAATGTTGGAATGCCTCTAAATACATCAACATTTGATTGTTTTTAATGTTGAGGTTACCTGAAATACTATGCAGATTATTTAAACTAAGAATATCTGATAATTCATTGTTACTTTAAATATTTACATCACTTTCAACAGTCTGCAAATTATCCAAACCGGTGATAAATTCAAGCTTTAGGTTACAATAGTTCGGACAGTTTTATGAACTGAGCTTAATTATTCGAAATCATGAGCAGGGTTTGCGAGAATATAGTTTGTAAAAAAGACCCTGAAACCACCGCTCATGATTACTCTAGTAAATTCGGTTTTAAGCCAAATGTCCAGCCTTAAAAAACCACAAAAATCGTTTATCGCCTTACTACTTTCAATGCTCATTATTGTTCAAGGTAAGGCTAATTTTAGAAATATGAGTCGATATTGTAACTCGAGCGAAAAACGGTTTAGTCGCTGGTATCACAAGGCGTTTGATTTCCTAAGCTTTAACGAAATATTGATTTTTCAGCAACTGCCACAAAAGTCAAAATGCATTGCCGCAATGGATGCCAGCTTTATGCGAAAAAGTGGTAAACACACCGAAGGACTGGGCAAATTTTTTCATGGTGCCATAGGAAAAGCAGAAAACGGGCTTGAACTTTCTCTCATTAGTATCGTAGATATTGAAGCCAACACAGCTTATGCCTTAGATGCCATGCAAACGATTGAT
>NZ_JAFEUN010000179.1 GCF_016900895.1 Parashewanella hymeniacidonis | reverse complement strand
TTTTGTTCAGAATCGCCATTTTATTTTGATAGTTGTCGTGGTTGACTTATTATCTCAAAAATAAAGCTTTTCTCCTCAGATTTTTCTTCTTAATTTGTTACCCATGTTTGATGGGTTCCGAAAAATATTATCTTAATGGGGATGAAAAAGTAAAAGATGCGATTGATATTAGCTTTGCTGAGGCATTTTTTGCAGGCCATGACCGCCAAACTGTTCAGTTTGGCTGGCCGCTATTTCCAGATGTTCTAAAAAAACTTTACGTTGATTTTTGGGGAACAGAACCAATTCAACTGGTTTTTAAATAAGCCCCTTCAGTATCTTCAATGCTTCAGCGGTGTTTTTACATCGCTGTAGTTGCTTCAAAACCTCATCAAGCTCAACGATTGCGGTATCACCATTAGAATAAGAAATCGCAAATTGATCACCGACAACAGACTTAGATTGAGGTAAATCTTTATTCTTGTATAGCAACTTCATCAACCGAATAAGTTCAACATCTTCACCGAAGAACAGCGCTTCATCGGCCTCGATAATTGGCAAGTCTACCGAATTGTATGGCGCATAATTGTGAAGACGTTGCTGCCATATTTTTGATGCTTTTATATGCAGTGTGCTACCTTGATGGTAGATATCCGTAATCCTCAATGAGTCATTGAAATGAAAGCGATTGTTACTGGTCATGCGAGCGGCATAGGCTTTTATGCTGCGAAACAACTTCATCATCTTGGATATGAGGTTTATGGGATAGATATTAGAGTAAATAACATTTTATCGAATGAAATCAAACAAAAAAGGTGTGATCTCAGGTCTGAACCTGAGTCTCTTGTAACATTTTCAGAGATAGGTGATTTCGATATAGCGGTTAATTGTGCTGGGGTTTCAGGTGTTCGTAAGCCGTTAAAAGACTTCTCTTTGGAGGAATATCAGCAATCTTTTCATGATGTTTTCTCTCCGTTATTCAATGCACTTAAACAAGAAGTTAATTTGGCAAATATCAATAATGATAAACGAAGACGGATCATCAATATTGCCAGTGTTACAGCCGCTTATGGCGCAAAAAACATGGCGGCATACAGCGCAGCTAAAGCAGCGATAGTTAATTTAACTAAAGTCGCCGCTGTTGAGCATGCACCAGATATTTTCGTTAACTCAATATCTCCTGCAAGTATTGATACACCAATGATCAGAGCTAAACACAAAGGCAATCTTCCTGATTACAGCCAAACTTACTTGACTGGCGATTGCGGTCTGGACTCTGATGTGTTTTCTGTAATCGAAATGCTGCTTAAAAATGAATTTATGACAGGGCAGGATATTAAGTTGGATGGAGGGTATTCTTCGATGTTTGATATAAAGCGATAACTATCAGGCTGATTTCGTTCTGAACTTAAAATATAAGATAATTCTAGAAGCTACATAGCCAGCAAAAAAGTAAATGCTCGTAGACTCTAGGTTGGCGAGCCAACACAATAATACAAACCCTAGGAATAAATAGAATTCCCATGGGAATATGGAAAAGATTGTTTTTCCATCGCTTAGTGCAATTAAAGGGAATGATACAAACCCTAAGATGAAGATAATTCCATTATAGTTTATGTAATTACCAAAATACTTATCTAAGCCTAAGCCAATCAATATGATTACAATACGAGATAGCAATTGAGTATTTGAAATTAACATATCTATTACTGCTTCATGGCTTTTGTAATACTCTGTTTATTTAAGGAATAGTCGACACGTTTTAAAGGCCATTTTTGTGAAATCCAAGATTTAATTGCAGTTTTTATTTTTGGAAAAACAGGGCTAGATAAATATTCTTTTTTAACCCAAATAAAAACTGAAGCATCGTAGGGCTTAGCTATAGGTGAGCTAACATAGAAACAACCGATAATTTGAGATTTCTGACGGTTAAGGATGTGATACGTAAAGCTTGTTTTATTATTGAAAGAAGTCAAATCATCAAATAGCGAGTCAGTATTCTCTTTTAAAGTGAAATTGTCTGAAGGCCATTCTGAGCCTAATTGTTTTCGTATAAACTCTTTGGCAGACATTAGAGCTTCATAATCGAGTTTCGCATAGTCTGGATCAACTTTCATAATAATAAAGTCTTGAATACTCGCTTCAACTGGCACATCAAATGAGTCATGGATTAGAGCTTTTGAATTCACACAAGTGGAAATTACTAACAAACAGAGGATGATAAAAAATCGAAACACTAAAATAACCAATTACCAATAACGAAACAGGAGTGTAACGTTCAACTCATTAATTTCAAAGTTATTTATGTAAATCTATTTTAGTTTTTATATAGTTGTTTTCTCCAGCTAACGATATCATCACAGCCATCACCGAAGACAACACCAAAGTCGCAACCACCTTATACCCAACAATAAAAGCAATCGATAAAAACTGGCTAGAATTTAAATGGTTTTGGTACATCATCAAAGGCACAGAAATAAAGCTCACGCTGCACTCAGCGATTAAACAAGAAACGAAGAAACTGAAAAAGTGATGCACCTTGCCATTCATGATTGAAAACAGTTTGAAGTTAATGGCGTTACTCAACCACACAAAAAAGAAGGTCAAGGTCATAATGGTCGGTAATTCTCTGTAAACACTGAGGTAGTCTTGCCTTTCACCTAAATGACTTAATAGCCAAGCAATGCCAACAAATAATAAATCACCAAGAAACCCATATCTTACTGCGGTATTGGCAAACAGCATCCCATATCGATACTGCATCATATTCGAAATGCTGAAAGTGAGAGGGAAAAAGATTAACCCAACAGAAAAATGAAGTTCATGCCCAAAGATATGAACGGTACGATAGTCGAAAAAAAAGAAAGTCGTCGAGGTTAAAAGAATTGTAAACAGGATAGGGTAGATAACTCTGCCATGTTCAGATTGAGTCTCGCCAAATAACTTATTGAGCATAAGTTACGTAGCTTGATGACATGGTGATGATAATGGGCAGCAATGTATCAGATTTCCTCGGCTGAATGATATCACCGTCTTTAGATACAATGGCACCATCTTGCTGCATTCTTACTATTTGCGTTTCGTCACTGACAAGAATGCAAAAATTACTTTTAAAGTGTTTTGCAGTTGAGTTAAAAAATAATGTATCAGCCGCGGTAATAAACGGTTCGTAATGAATTCCACTTGCGACAAGACAATAAGTTTTTTGATAACTCTCAAGGTGCTCAAGGAGTTCAGGACTTAGGCTGATGATGGTTCGTTCAGCTACTGGCATTGGCTCCGTTTGTTCTAAGCAGGTAAGTTGAGACAAAGCTAGTCTTGGCACCAAATAGCATTTTAACGATTCATCAAATTGGGTGATAGGAATGCTGTAGGGCGAATCTGAAAATAAATAGTCAACATCTACACCGAACTTATCAGCAATCATCAGACGCTTACCCATTGGTGGTCGTTTATTGGCATACAACCAATTTTTAATGGTCGACTTCTTCTCGCCACTTATCTGCACCACACTATCTTCTTTGTTTTGAATATCAGGTAACAGTTGGTTGGCAATCGCTAATGCTTTCGTTCGAAAATTGTGTTCCGACAAATTACGTTCCCATATCGTTAAGTTTCCATCTATTGTAAAAATAGATGCTTGGTGTTATTAATTCAAATATTAGTCGAAATGGTTCATCTAAAGTTCAAAATCATCATTTCGATTTCAAATATCCATTACTTTAAAAACATGGAAGGCTATCAAAGTGACCGGGATTCGGTTTTACACGATAGGAGCCATTAACATGTTTGATGACAATTTATTATACGATTTAAATCTTCGCTACCTTTCTCTGATTAAAGAGTTAGCCATTCAAGATCCAAAATTCGCCAGTAGAAAGTTTGGCTTATCAGAATTTCTAGTAAAAATAATATCTAACAATAGCTTTCAACAACTTGAACACATTGCGAAACAGGACGACATCTACTTTAATTTTTTACCTGACGAGAAGCTATTTGCCCGTTTAGCGCAAAAGCCTGAAAATGATTTACTGCGGATATCGGTTTCAGTATCCGCTAATTTGTCAGTTAAAACAGCTAATGAATAAGCTTAGCCAAAGTCTACAGACCATCAAGGCGGCCAGATACATTGGACAAAACTTAAAGGTTCAGATCATTGCTCGTTATACCGAACTGCCAGAAAAGTATTTGCGAGCTTTGGTTAAAGAGTTAACGGGAAGGGCGCCATCTTCAGGACGACTTATCACCACTCAAAGGTTGTTCAGAAACAAAAGAACAATAACAGCTTGCATACTCTTTGTATCAATTTACCTTCGGCTTGATGAGCAGAAAAATAATGACGTTGATTTAGAAATACTGATCAATGCTTACAAGCAGTTCACTAAACAAGCTGTATTATTTGAGGTACTCAATCACCCACAATGCAGCTTTACCATCAATGACGCTTGGGTTTTAATCAACGCATATTTAGACAAGGTGATTCAGCTATCACCTTGTCCTTGTGGCAATGTGAAATTGATATCAAGAGACATTCAGATTGATGAACGTTGTTGGTTTTGTGGTTCTGTCGCCAGATATTAAAGTTTGAAACTAATATCGGCTTAGAGTTTGATTAACACGTTGCCAGTAGAGCTAGTTGAGACAACAAAGATTGAAACTTGTGCTAAATTCTATGACGATTTAGCACACAATAAAGGTTGAAATTAGCTTTTGGACAAAACCGTGCCAGCTAATCATTAACTGGCACTCAAGTATTTAATTCAAAATAACAACGCAATTAGCCCTGTCTCTTGATCAGATCTCAGAGCATTTCTCCGTCAGCTAGCATTTCTTTCGCCATCCTATATCCAACGACATAAGATTGAAGGGTATCCCAACCTTCCCAAATCGTTTCCCAGCC
>NZ_JAFEUN010000178.1 GCF_016900895.1 Parashewanella hymeniacidonis | reverse complement strand
GGTTTGATTTTTAATTCATAAATATCGGGGACAACAGCTTGCCTTCTAAGAGGGCAAGCACCAGCCCCCTTACAGGGGGCGAAAGGCAAAGCCACCTTCTAAGAAGGTGGATTCTTTAACTCAGATGAGAAGATGGTCAAGCTCACGAAGTCCATTAGCGAGTTGGGCGATGCCCAATAAATGGTTTGATGAGCTGGGGCTCTTTAACTTAGAAAAGATACAAACGGGATATGTGTTCAGTACGAAGTAACTGAATAAAATTAAGCAGGAGTCGTATACGAGAACCGTACGTACGGTTCTGTGAGAGGGATGAGGCAGTGATGCCTCACCCTACTCGATATACTCAGTTATTCACCAATGTCTTCATTCCACAGCTTAGGGTTTTCGTCGATAAACTGTGTCATCATTTCAACGCACTCTTGATCATCGAGCAATTCGATTTCAACCCCACGGCTTTTTAATAGCTCTTCATCCCCCAAGAAAGTTTGGCTTTCACCGATAATCACTTTAGGGATCTCATACAACAAAATGGCGCCACAGCACATCGAACATGGAGACAACGTCGTATAAAGCTCACAACGTCGATATTCCTGTGCCGTTAATCTTCCTGCATTCTCAAGCGCATCCATTTCACCATGCAATACACAACTGCCCTTTTGCACTCGACGGTTATGACCTCGTCCAATGATTTCACCCTCTTTAACTAAAACCGAACCGATTGGGATCCCACCTTCAGATAGCCCTTTCTTCGCTTCTTCCACCGCAGCTTTAAAAAATAGATTCATATCATCAACCTCTCTACTCACTCGTTATTCACATTTGATCGCTCAGAAAAAGTGAAAGGCGTCCATTACAAATTTACCTCAATGAATAAAAATCAAACCTTCATCAACTTCACAGCTATTTTAGCTGCTGGCAACGCTCTGAGCAGATCACATTCGAATGTGGATGGGTATTACTATACAATTGCGCCATTATGAAATGTCAGTATAGGACGTAAACATGGCTTGGATACAACTGGTATTCCATTCAGACAATCTACACGCTGAAGCGCTTGGCGATTTATTGATGGAACACGAAGCGCTTTCGATCACAATGGAAGACGGTAAAGATCAGCCCATTTTTGAACCAAAGCTTGGTGAAACCCCTCTATGGAACGACACCATTGTCACGGCATTATTTGAAGCCGATATGGATCTCAACCCTGTGGTTGATATGCTCAAAATGCACCCTGATGTTGATGACAACTTAAAATACAAAATTGAACAGGTCGAAGATAAAGACTGGGTTCGTGAATGGATGGACAACTTTCACCCAATCCAATTTGGCCACCGCTTGTGGATCTGCCCAAGTTGGCGTGACATTCCCGATCCTGAAGCGATTAATGTCATACTCGATCCCGGACTTGCATTTGGAACAGGTACGCACCCAACCACAGCATTGTGTTTAGAGTGGTTAGATGGCCTAGACCTATCAAACAGCGATGTCATCGATTTCGGATGTGGTTCTGGCATTTTGGCAGTCGCAGCACTTAAGTTGGGTGCTAAAACAGTGACGGGAATTGATATCGATTACCAAGCCATTGAGGCTTCAAAAGCCAATGCACAAAGAAATGCGTGTAATGATCGGCTTTCTTTATACTTACCAGAAGAAACACCTTCTAACTTGAAAGCTGACATCTTGGTCGCCAATATTCTTGCTGGTCCACTTAAAGAACTTGCGCCACAAATCGCTAGCCACTTGAATTCTGGCGGAAAACTGGCACTTTCCGGTTTGCTCAGAGAACAAGCAGAAGAGCTAAAAGACTTTTATAGTCAATGGTTTGAAATGGATGCTCCACAACACAAAGATGACTGGAGTCGTTTGAACGGGATTCGCAAATAGTCAAGCTGCTCACAAAACCAGCGAAACGTCATTGACCTCTGTAGCTCAAAATTGTAAACAGACTATGTAAATGCTGTTGTTACTGAGATCACAGGAAATAAAAGTCAAGAAAAAAAGTTTCGCTCAGGTCATTTATTAACCTTTTCATGTGTGTCAAAAAGGGCTAATATAGCGCCCCTTTGACGCACAAGGTGACAAAAACGATGCAAATTGGACCCTATCAACTGAAGAATCAGCTGATCGTGGCACCAATGGCTGGTGTCACTGATCAGGCTTTTCGAAACCTATGTTTACGTCACGGTGCTGCTTTAGCAGTATCTGAGATGCTGTCGTCTAATCCCGAGGTTTGGGATTCAGATAAAAGTCGGCATCGTATGGCGCATTCTGGCGAAGAAGGTTTACGATCTGTGCAGATAGCAGGCAGTGATCCAGAGTTAATGGCGAGAGCCGCTCAGTTCAATGTAGAACAAGGCGCTCACATCATTGACATTAATATGGGTTGCCCTGCAAAGAAAGTGAATAAGAAGCTCGCTGGTAGTGCGCTCATGCAAGCCCCCGAACTTGTAGAACGCATTGTTGATGCTGTAGTAAGCAGTGTTGATGTACCAGTCACGCTAAAAATTCGCACGGGATGGGACCCAGAACACCGTAATGGTATTCAAATTGCCCTGATAGCTGAAGCCTGCGGAATAGCCGCACTCGCCGTACATGGGCGAACGAGGCAGTGTATGTATAAAGGTGATGCCGAATACGACACAATAAGCGCAATTAAACAGTCGATTTCGATCCCTGTAGTTGCTAACGGCGATATAACAAGTCCTGAAAAAGCACGTTATGTGTTGGATAAAACAGGCGCCGATGCACTCATGGTTGGTCGAGGTGCGCAAGGACGCCCTTGGATTTTTAATGAAATTCAGCATTACTTAGAAACCGGAGAAAAATTGGCTCCAATCAGCCAGGAAGTCAAACGGCAAGTGATGTTGGAACATTTAACCAAACTATATGACTTATATGGTGAGTTTAAGGGAGTAAGGTTCGCCAGAAAGCACATAGGTTGGTATTTCAACCAAGAGCAACAACGCCAGTTTCGAGCCGAGTTTAATCGACTAGAAAGTGCGACAGAGCAGTATTCCATGGTGGAATGCTATTTTGAAGATTTAGATTAGATTTATTAAAGAGCAGAATACGAATGTTTGATCAGACAACTAATACAGAAGTTCATCCTCTTACCGTAGGTAAAATCGAAACAGCTAACGGTACTATTAAGCCACAATTATTACGTGACGCTGTAAAGCGCGCTGTAGCTAACTTCTTTCAACAGTTAGACGGTCAGGACGCTCAAGAAGTATATGAAATGGTTCTATGTGAAGTAGAAGCACCACTTCTTGACATCATCATGCAACACACTCGCGGTAACCAAACGCGTGCAGCAAACATGCTAGGTATCAACCGTGGTACCTTACGCAAGAAGCTAAAAAAATACGGCATGAATTAATAGCGTTTACATAAGCTATTGAATTAAAAAACCTGTTGTCTTTGTGATGACAGGTTTTTTTGTTTTTGCTACTCACCCTGCTACTCACCAGTTATCTTTGAACCTGCTTACTCTCAATTTTTAGCTTACATTAGCCGAATTCGACTAGTGCCTGCTTAACTTTACCAATGAACGTATAATCGTCTGTAAAGGAGATTAACGGATAAAGCGAATTATATGATCGTAAAAATGATTGATTCCCATCTTTTACATATTGTTTAAACATGGCCTCTTCAGAATCGCAGTGTGCAACCACAATCAAATCTTCACTTTGATATTCTGCCATTGTGTCAATAAAAATTATCGCACCATCTGGAACAGTTTTAGAGCCTGTACCCTCCATGCTGTCACCCTTTACACGTAAAGCAAAACCATCATGAAGTATGTTGGCTGGTACTAATCGCCATTCTTCTGCATCGTTATAATTTAAGGTGTTTTTTAAATGCTTCCATTGATATGCCTGATACCAAGATAGCAATGGTATTTTGATTAGCTTTATAGAGCCAACTTGATCACTTTGATATACCTCTCCCGTACCCGTATTTAACCAGTCTGGGTTTACCCCGAGTTCTTGGCATATGCGCACTAAGAAGCGAGAGTTATGCGTACGCCCAGTACAAACTCTACTTATTGACTGCTGCTTGACTCCAGATCGCCTTGCTAGCTCAGATTGACTCCAACCAGCTTGTTTTAAGGCGTAATCCAATCTTTCAGAAATTGTTTTCATAATGCTCAGCATACAAAAATAGTACTGTTTTCACAATTAAGTGGGTTGACAATAATAAAATAAAGAGTAGTTTCTACTCATTGATGGTTTTTCTTGTCATTTCTACTTTGTTCCTCGGTGTTCGCCGTAATGCCGTAATAAAGTCATAAATGATAAATAGGAAAAAACTATGCGTGAATTCGGTAAAATTGCCTGTCGCTTTTGGTCAAGGCCAGAAATACAAGATTGGAGTTTACACGCTAGACTCATGGCATTGTATTTATTAAGCTCTGAGCATTGTAATTTAATCGGCTGCTTTCGGTTACCTTTAGGTTATATCAAGTCGGATTTAAAGTTCACCGACAAACGCGTTTTACAAGCACTTGAGCAACTTACCCAATCTAATTTTATTATTTGGTGTCATAAAACCCGCTGGTTATTGATCTCTAACTATTTAAAATTCAACCCTATTGATAATCCCAACCAAGGTAAAGCAGCGTTTTACTTACTCAAAGATATACCCGAAGGTTTTATTGCCAGAAGTGCTATCGCTGAAACGCTTTATCGTTACAAGGATAAATTACCAGCTGAATTCCTCTCTTATTACTCCAACCATTTTTGTTCAACTGTAAAAAAAGTAACAATTCAGCACTCTGAAAGTTAAATGAACAAAATACCTGCACTCAACTCACTATTTTTCACGATCATTTGACCGATCTAATCATCATGTCATGCTGTTGATATCATTCATTGAGTTGTAGCTTAT
>NZ_JAFEUN010000177.1 GCF_016900895.1 Parashewanella hymeniacidonis | reverse complement strand
GTTTTGTAGTGAAATTGATGCAAAATCTAAGAAATCTTGCTTTTGGGGTACGGCTCTGAATTTTGCGTAAATCAGATGCTGTACATTTTAACTCTTGAAATGGATTTTTTCAGAACCGACTATATAAGCCACTGACATTAGAAACCAGAAAACAATATCATTTTCAACTCAAAGCAGGGACAATCAAAGAGGAAGATTTAAAAGCTAAAGATCTTTCTGATTGGCAAATTAAGCAAATTAAAAAGTTGACGATTGAAGAAGGATCCACTTCGAATCAATGATTTTTTTTAGCCCCCCAAAATGATCGCTTACTTTGCACCTCTCTCTAGCTCCCCATCTATCGAACATGTTGCCGAATATTCGAACATTCCGCTCCCTGAGTAAAAAAGATAAATTAGAAATTTTAGCCGTACTAGATAGGAAACAATATTCACAGGATTATTCAGCTAATTTGCAGTCCTAAGAAATTGATAAAATTTAGGTCGTTTTATGCATAATTGCCTAGATTAAATCAATGGTAACCAGTAAGTAAATTGGTAAAACAAAAAGTGGCGACAAAGTGGCGGCATTCTTCATTTACATACATCAAATACCATTGAATACCATCAACAAAAGTTAATAAAATCAGCTAAGTGATTGTTTTAAGGCGGCTTAAAAAGGATGTAGGCTTTCTGGACGGGGGTTCAAATCCCCCCGCCTCCACCAAATTAAGTAACAAAGACGTCTTCGAACGTCTTTTTTATTGCATGAAACTTTATAAATATAATCACTTAGTGTCTATTAACATCCATTAACTTCCACTTAAATTTCGTTACAACCATTAATTTTTGTATTCCCAGTGGTATTCATCCAAAACTAGGAGTAATTTCTGGAATACAAACTTACATTAAGGTGATGAAAATGGGTAACAAAGTAACTCGACTCACCGATAAGGAGATCAAGGGAGTCAAACCCTCGTCGAAAGATAAGGTTTTATGCGATGGTGATGGCCTACAGCTTAGAATCAGAACCACTGGAACCAAGTCTTGGAACTTTAACTACATTCATCCGTTGACTAAAAAACGGATTAATATGGGACTTGGCACTTACCCTAGCGTAACGCTAGCAATGGCAAGAAAGCAAGCTATCGACGCTAGAAGTATCCTTGCCCAAAACATTGACCCCAAAGAACACCGTAACCAACAGCAGCAAAGAGAAAAAGACCTCGCCTATAACACGCTCAAAAGAGTCAGTGAGCAGTGGTTTGAAATCAAAAAGCACAGTGTTTCTGCAAATTATGCGGAAGATGTTTGGCGATCATTGGAACGATATGTTTTCCCTAAATTAGGCAATACTCCCATTTCGACCATTACAGCTCCAAACATGATCCAGCTTTTAAAACCTATCGAAGCCGCTGGCCATTTAGAAACAGTTAAACGAATTTGCCAACGGCTCAATGAAGTCATGGTTTATGCCGTCAATACAGGATTGATATTTTCGAATCCGCTAAGTGGTATTAATGCAGGTTTTAAAAAGCCAAAGCCTGAAAATGTGCTTACATTAAAGCCAGAGGAACTACCAGAACTGATGGCCACAATAGCGAATGCTTCTATCAAACGAAATACTCGATGTTTAATCGAGTGGCAACTGCATACTATAACTCGCCCTGTAGAGGCCGCAACCACACAGTGGAATGAACTCGATTTAGAAAACAGAGTTTGGACAATTCCCGCTGAAAAAATGAAACGCCGCAAGGAACATTCAGTTCCTCTGACTGACTCTATGATTAGAATCTTACAGGTGATGCATCCAATTAGCAGTCATCGGGCGTATGTCTTTCCTTCTGACAGAAACCCACAATCACATTGCAATAGCCAAACAGCGAATATGGCACTAAAAAGAATGGACTATGCTAACCGTCTTGTAAGTCATGGGCTTAGATCTTTAGCAAGTACCACGCTTAATTCTGAGGGTTTTGATCGTGATCTTGTTGAGGCGGCTTTATCTCATGTTGACGATAACCAAGTACGAAATGCCTACAATCACGCTGATTACTTAGCACGAAGGCGTCCTATGATGGAATGGTGGAGCAACCATATTGAAAACGCCTCTAAAGGCAGCGTTTCAGTTACTGGATTTAGAGGCTTTAAAGTAGTGAGCTGATTAAAAAGTCACAGAAATACACCTAATCAAATCACATAATGATTCGAATAGGTGTCTTTTTCACATCAACTTAATCCTGCTGTTGATACAGCACGTCGAATTAAAAGCTAAAATCACCCCAAAAACTCATCCATAACTTCAACTAAGTTATCTAATGAAAAACCACGATAGGTTATCTCGTAGTTCTTCAGCTTTAACTTCTTGAGGAGATCATGTGATTTCTCAATCAGCTTAGCTTCCTTGTACTTTTGCTGATTTCGTTTTACTTCAATAATCAATATTTTCTTATCAAGGTCATTGATAGCTACAATATCAATCTCATTTTTGCCTTTGCTATTCCAGTAACCGCCAATGCGACCAAACTTATTTGATTCCATCAATATCGCTTCAAATAGAGACTCAAGCTCCCAGCCTGAGTAGGTTTCAAAATCTCTGGCGATGTGTCGTCTGATGTATTCATAGTTTTCCATCTCAACTGCACTTTTATTAGCATGAATAAAGCGGAACCAGAACTTTAAAAATGGATCAGATATTGAGTACCGAACGTCCCTTGATGTTTCTTTCGAGGTTATCGGCCGCATCTTAGCAATGGAATCAAAGTCTTCCTCAAGCTTTTCTAAGTGCACACCAACGCCAATTCCCAAATAATTTTCAATTTGCGAACGACTGGTATTGCCCTGTGAAATAGCACCAAGAATATCGAAATAGATGCGATGCTCAGACCCAAAATCTTCAACCAGACGATGCGTCCCCTCTTTTATAAAAGGTGAAAAGTCTGAAATGACTTCTTCAAATATGTTGTCGCTTTCACTCGCAAAGTTCGCTAACCATTCAAGGTATTTCGGGATACCGCCCGATAAACACCACCAATTGAGCATTGTGTCAGCATCAAACTTTCCATGGTCTTCTATAACGGATCGAATATAAGTTGGTTTTAAAGGCTGAATTTTAAAGAAGCGATCATCTCTATTGAGTAATGGTTCATCCTTGCCCTTAAAGATTTTAGTCATCATGTTGTAGAGCGAGCCACAACAGATTAAGTGCATCATTGAAGATTGCTTTGATGAATCCCAGAGGTTCTGAATATCAGAAAATAAGCTTGGATTTACTCTTTGAATATCTTGGAATTCATCAACAATCACGGTGATTGGATTTGTTTTTGCGTAATCCAGCAAATATTCAAAAATATCTTTTAAACTTTGCGGCTGAAAAAACTTAGCACCGAGTTCATTTTGAATAATTGCAGCAAACTCATTAACGAGAGAACTTTCTGTTTTGCGACTAATAAACAAATAGAGATACTTAATATCTTGTCCTGCAAAAGCTTCACTCAATAGCCGTGTCTTACCTACACGCCTTCTACCCACCATTACACTAAGCTGACCTTTATGCGTAGTAAGGTTTTGCGAAATCTTTCTAAGTAACCCTAGCTCTTTCTCACGGTTATAAAACTTTTGCATTTAAATTGACCAGTAAAAGACTTTTACTAATCTTAAACCATAAAGTGATTACTGCAAATTTTTTTACAGTAAATTTAATTACACTGCATTACTATTTTAAATCTTACTCTTTTGTATCCGCTTTAGCTTTTAGTAAAGCTGAATTTGGATCGAGGCCTTGTTCACAAACGTCCCAAAATGAATCAAACTCCTCATCACTGATGGGAATATTTTGGTGCTCAGCAATAACACGACTTGCATCTTCATCGATCAATTTTAGTACGTATGCTTCAATGTTTGGCCAGCCTAATAAGGTTGAAGCTTCTTCTACTTTTGATTTGACGGATTCATCAAGTTCAAGCTGAATACTTACCATGATTTTTAGTCCCCTCAAACTGAATAAGGTGTTTCAATAAACTTCTGAGAAGATTATCCTACCATTTAAGTGATAAACCGCCACAGCAAACAAAGAGTGATCGTTACCATGAGAATTAAAAATTTCGGTGACAAAGGAACTAGAATTTGCAATAACTGTGGACTTTCTTCTGTCACTTACCAAGTTCGTAACATCAGTTTCAATGATTACTCTGCAACGATTAACAATACCCTCATTGGTGTTTGTGAACAGTGTAATGAAATAGTTAGCCTTCCTAGGCAAACAGTACCACAGGTAAAAGCTGAGTATGAAAAACGATTTGAGTAAATATGGCGTACAGATTGTACCAAGACCTAAAATAGTTGCGACTAAAAAGCTGAGTCTAGAAGGGGAGAAAGGGAAAGAGCTCGTTCGCCAACTCACCATTCGTACTCTAAAAAATCATAAGAATACTTTTGCTAAACTTGCAAAGATGTAAGTAGCCTTCTATCGTCATTTAAACTTTTGTGAGGTTAACCGTCGAAATTCCCCCAGTCATCAGTAATCTCGACAGTTTCAATTACCGATAATTTTATTCCCATACCGTTTAATGCCTTAAACAAGGATTCAACTCGACTATTCTCAACACCTAGTTCAACATTATTATAGGCTTGCTTTGATAGACCACATAAGCCAGCAGCATCTTCCAAAGTCATTTTAACCGATGTTCGTTTATGGCGAATTAACGCTCCGAGCCATTGAGCATCAACAGAGCTAGAAGGATCTGGTTTAGGAAATAGAGTGACACGCTTTGCCATAAAAATCCTACAAGCAAAGGATTAAAGTATAGATTTTCAAATATATCTCCATGTATCCTACATGTATAGGATTTTATTAGTGATATCGGCAAGAAATAATCACAATGGCACTATTTTCAATGGCATAAACTAGGCGGTTAGAATCATCAATTCGTCGAGACCAGAAACCCGTTAAGTTCTCCTTTAAAGGTTCTGGTTTTCCAATCCCTTCAAATGGAGATCGTTTAGTATCATTAATTAATTTATTGGGACTGATCAGATCTATATGATCTAAAGTCACAAATACAAGCGAGCTCGCCAGAGCAGGAAGTCCAACTCTGGTGATAAATATCAAAAGCAAATTTGTTTTTAGTGAGCGTTTCCA
>NZ_JAFEUN010000176.1 GCF_016900895.1 Parashewanella hymeniacidonis | reverse complement strand
TTTACTGAGTACAGCTTGTTTTCTTTCGTCTGAATAGTGTGTCATTAGGTTGCCTTTCCCGCCCCCTTAAGCGGTTAATAATTAGTTAAATATTAAGAGTGACAACCATCCTGACACAGGGGGGTAATTAGTAATGGTGAACTGCAAAAAACAGAACAATTCGCTGTAGATTCTAATTTTCATTCCCGCTTTAAGATCTCTAATAATGATTTTGCACTTGAGCAATCTGGCAATCTTCTATTTATCAACACACAGCAAATCGTCGTCACCAAAGACCAATATCTTTTTAGCGTAAATGGCGCTCATCAAATTGGTGAATTACGACAACTGCCTGATGGCAACATCTATTTTTACGATGAAGCTGAGAAGTATCTTGTTGATACTGAAACTACTGAAGTTAAAGGAAGAGTTGTGAAAGTGTTGGGTGAAGGGGAGAGCCCACAACTCTTTTCAGGGCAAAAGAGCACTAAATTAGAACAAAATTTACACAGGTATGTAACTTCTGGCTAGTTCAACAATCTGACAAGGTCTAGGCTGTGATACGTCTATTCATAATTATTATAATAACTTGAAATAAACTGATCATTGAAAGCTATTAGACCTAAAACTATACAAAATGAATCAATTGACAAAAGATAAATTATAATTTTACTTATATATCAACGGATTATTGGTTTGATTTCCCTTAGTAGACGATGCGCCAATCATACCTGCTCACCATTCAAAAATTTGTCTCCTAAAAATGTGATAAATGTTCTGACTCGGTTCGGTAAAAATCCTTTATTGTGCCTAAGTAAATACAAAGATAAGCGATCACCTCGATAGGCGTTCAACAGTGATATAATTTCCCCCGAATCTAATTCTTGTTGAATTAAAAATGAAGGAATAAAGGCAATGCCTTTCGACTTCATTATCCACTGCTTTATGAGTAGGCTGTTATTGGCCTTTAATGTAGGTTGAGGGTGTAAAACCTCTGTTTGGTTATGGTGATGAAATCGCCACGGCTTTACGCTTAAGTTCACTTGAGAATAAGCTAATAAAGGATGTGCGTTAAGCTCTGAAGTGGATAGTGGTAATTCATTAGTTGCATAATAATCTGCTGAACAACATAGAATAAAAATATAATCCTGTAACTTTTGAACGATCAGAGTGCTGTCTTCGAGTTTGTGACTTAATCGAAATACAAGATCATAATCTGAATCAGCCACATTGATAAAATTATCATCTAGATCAATATGAAATGTGATGCCTGAATGCTTTTCTTGGAATTCGTTAAAAAGATCAGTTAAATAGGCATAACCCCAACTGACTGGGGCGCACACTTTAATTTCTCCTTGAAGTTTTTGGTTTTCATTATTGAGTTCGTCAATAAATTCATCCCAACTGCACAGCATCGATTCTGCATATTGGCAACATAATTGGCCAATATGAGTGAGCTGAACGGAGCGCGTATTGCGAATAAAAAGGCTAACATTGAGGCTATTTTCTAAATTTTCTACCGCTTTAGATACTCTTGCTACTGAAAATCCGAGCTTCTCTGCCGCTCTTGAAAAATTGCCACTGTCGCTTATTGCTTTAATCACGCGTAAACTTTCAAGTTGATTAATTTTCATTGTTAACTTTTAGTTGAATGTCATTTAATTATTTCGCACCTTATCAGTATGTCGAAACTTTGTAAAATGCACAAAAAGGAGTGTGAGTTATGATGTTTCAATCTTTAAAAGTAAATAAATTAGAACTTAAAAACCGTTTTGTTGTGGCACCAATGACAAGAGTTAGTGCGACATTAACCGGTTGTGTTACCGAGGAAATGAATCACTATTATCAACAATATGTTGATGGCTACTTCGGGTGCATTATCACAGAAGGTTTGTATACCGACACACTTTGCAGTCAAGGCTATCAATATCAACCTGGGTTGATAAATGAGGCACAGGCAAACAGTTGGAAAGTGTTAAACGATTACGCAGGCACTAATCATACGGCTGTTATTGCACAACTTATGCACGCTGGAGCATTGTCTCAATTTAATGGCTATGCTTCTGAAACCAAAGCGCCTTCTGTGATAAAACCGAAAGGGCAGCAATTGGCATTTTACTATGGAGAAGGCGACTACCAAATGCCTGCCGCTTTATCTTTATCCGAAATAAACCAAATTGTCGATGGCTTTGTTCATGCTGCTTGCTTGGCTCAACAATCTGGATTTTCAGGCGTTGAAATTCATGGTGCGAATGGTTATCTGCTGGATCAATTTTTGTGTACTCACACCAACCAAAGAGAAGACGAGTTTGGAGGAAGTATTGAGAATCGACTTCGTATTCACACTCAGATAATCAATGGGATAAGAGAAAAGGTTGGCAGTGATTTCATTATCGGCTTGCGTATCTCACAAGCTAAAGTGAATGATCCTGAATACAAATGGAGCGGCAAAGCAGAAGCAAAGGCCATTTTTATTTATTTAGATACCTTAGATTTTGATTATCTGCATTTGACTGAACCCAATGCATTAGGTTGTGCGTTCGAGTCAGGTTTGACATTGGCGGAAATAGCAAAGCAATTTGTATCTCAACCCATTATGGTTAATGGTGAGCTTAACAGTAAACCTGCTATTGATGCATCTCTTGAAAATGGGGCCGATCTGATTTCTATTGGAAAAATGGCATTAGTTAACCCTGATTTTCCGGTCAAAATGTTGAACGATATACCATTAATGGCTTTCACATTCGATATTTTTAATCCAATTGCTAATTTAGACACGCAGTTTTCTGTATTAAAAAATAAAGGTGAGGGCTATGTATAAATTCGTCACATTAATTTATTTATTTTCATTCGTCAGTGTTTCAGCAAACGGTGCCTTAAACGATGACAGTAAGATACAGTGGCTACAGTGGCAACCATCAACGTTTGAACAGGCTAAAAAACAGCAGAAACTCATTTTAGTGAATGTCGGCCTGGAGGGCTGCACAGCTTGTAACCGAATGGCAAAACACACATACAGTAATGACAAGGTTATTAAATTGATCAATGATAACTTTGTTAGCATTGAAGTGGACTCACAAGCTCGCCCTGATATTGGTGAGCGATATAGTGATTGGGCATGGCCAGCGACGATTTTCATGCTGCCTGATACTTCGCAAGTCTTTGCAATGGCGGGGAATCGCTTTCCTGAAAATTTCACTCCTATCTTAGAAGATCTTATCAGAAAATATAAAAATGGCACGCTCAAGGCTGATGAAAGTTCGCCTTATACTTTTCTTGAGAAACCTATAGAAACACCGTTTACAGTGTTAAGGGATAGGCTCAGAAAGCAAATTGGTGATCAATTCAATACTGAAGTGTCTGGTTGGAACCACTGGGGCGTCAACGCTGAGGTTGATGGCGCACGATTACGTCACCTTTATTTTTTGGCTCACCATACACAAGATCAACACCGCCTAAAGCAAGCGATTAATGTCAGTAAAACTTTCTTAAAAACGCTAGATCCAGTCTGGGGCGGCGCCTATGAAGCAAATATTCATCCCTCTGCTAAAAATGTGCCTGAAGAGTTTGCTCAACTATTAGCCATTCCAGAAAAAAGAATCAGTAGTCAAGCGAATGCGTTGGTGGCCTTTGCTACGGCTTATCAACTGACGGGAGAGCAAGTATTTATTGATGGTATAAATAATGTCGACCGATATCTCGATACATGGATGAAAAGCGCATCGGGAACTTGGTATGCAAATCAAAAAGACACGCCTCCGGCGTTACCCAATGATTGGTGGCCTCAGGACTACTGGGCATTAGACAGTGATGCAAAAAGACGAAAATATGGGATCCCACCTATTGATCATGCAGTGTATACCGATAAAAATGCTGAAATCATACTTGCATACATTGATGTTTATGCAGCATTAAAAGATCGTAAATACCTTAAAAAAGCAGAAACAGCCGCGTTGAGCTTACTTGTAAAAAGGCAAACGGCAGAAGGTTGGTTAATGCAAACTGAGTATTCTAGTGAGCTACAGCAAGATCAGCGAATTAGAGCCTTGTCTGTCACCAATAAGCCATTTTTAAGTACACAAGCACAATTTGGTCGTGCTCTATTGAAGTTATACCAATACACTGCTGAAGAAAAATGGTTGATCAAAGCTCGACAAGTGGCTAGAGCAATGATGAGCACGCTGTATGAACAAGAAATTGGTGGGTTTTGGTCAACGGTCAGCGAGAGCAACAATGCAATTGAGCAGCGTAAACCACTTGAAAATAACGCAATAGCAGGGCAGTTTTTCTATAACTTATCTGTGTTTACGAAAAATGAACTGTATAAAAAAGTTGCCGCATCGACCATCAAAGCCGTGGCTTCAGACAGCGTATTAAATCGTGAAGGAAAAGTAACAGCCGAGACCTTATTGTTACTCGAAACTATGACGGCTCAATATGTTGAATTTACGGTCGTCACCGATGACAAAAATAATAAAGCGGCACAACACCTTTATCAAGCCGGACTAGACCAGTATCTACCTCGCAAACTTATTCATTATGAAAAGCCAGGCCGCTACCCTGATTTGGGTAAGCCTGTAATGTTTATTTGTAACCCAGATCGTTGCTCTAGGCCGTTAACGAAGTCTGAGCAAATCGTAAAAGTAGCCAAACAGTATCAGTAGGATGAAAAAATGAGCGCAATAATTGAGTATGTTGAATTTAAAGCCAATGTTAATGCATCAGATTCTGAAGTAATTGCAGCATTAAAGCAAACAGATGCTCTGTTAAATGAAATCAGTGGTTTTGAGTATCGTGTGTTAGCAAAGCGAGATGATGTTTTTGTTGAAGTGGTTTATTGGAAAAATCAAGATTCAGCTGACGCAGGACTAAAGACATTTTCTGAAGATGAACGTTCGAACTTACTGTTTAGCTTGATTGACAAAGAAACGGTTCAGATAAGTTATTCTGAAATCTTATAGTGTAATTGGCAAAAATTAGTACCAGAGCTTAGGTGTACAAATATAGATTTAAAGTATCTATTTAGTCGGTTCTGAAAAAATCCATTTCAAGAGTTAAAATGTACGGCATCTGATTTACGCAAAATTCAGAGCCGTACCCCAAAAGCAAGATTTCTTAGATTTTGCATCAATTTCACTACAA
>NZ_JAFEUN010000175.1 GCF_016900895.1 Parashewanella hymeniacidonis | reverse complement strand
GGCACGAAGAACAATTTGTTTTTCAAAATTAGAAAGTATGCATGACACGGTAATCGGTTTGTTAATTAATCGAGTAGAATTTGGAATTGATATTCATGCCTATCACTAAATTAGACCACTACCTAAAACAGCTAAGTAGAAAAAAGGCTCCTGAACACGGAGCCTTTTTAACATTACTGAACGTTTAACTCTTTCATCAATTCATCGGCATGATCAACGTTATCCATCATCCATAAGATGTAACGAATATCGACATGAACAGCACGAGTGATCGTCGGATTAAAGTACCAGTCTTTAGTAATAGCTTCATAAGTTGAATCGAAGTTCAGACCGACTAACTCACCTTTACCGTTAAATACTGGCGAGCCTGAGTTGCCGCCCGTTGTATCAACACTTGATAAGAAGTTAACTGGCACACCATTGAATACTTCAGGTTTCGCTTCACATGAGAATAGGCGACATAGGTAACCACGAGTATCAGGATAGACTGACTTTACGATGTGACTGCCTTGGCTCGGCTGTTTAATGGCGTCAATCAGCTTTTTTGGTGCATCAAAAGGTTCAATACCCGTATTTTTAGCAACAATGCCTTCTAAACGAGTAAATGGCTGTTTATACATGCCATCTTGTGCTTGATAGCCGTCAACCATGCCATAAGTTACACGCAGAGTACCGTTTGCATCTGGATAAACAGGAAGGTTGAGTGATTTGTTATTGGCAATGATTGCAGCCATATAATCAGGACGTGCAACGGATAGTTTCCCTGCCAATATCTTATCGGCTTTTTCATTAGCTATATTGGTGTCGTATAAGGCTACTGCAAGCTTGATAAAAGGATCACTGCTTGCTTTAAAATCAGCAACACTGGCATTCATCCACTTTAATCGCTCAGTATGATTAGCAAGTTTTGAGTGGTGATACATCGCACTAATGGTATCGGCTACGAGTTTAGGGTTATGAAATCTTGCATCCAGTGCTGCAACACGATTGTTTTGCGTTAGATAAGCATCGATATCTTGCTTCCAAAGCACCTTGTCTACCTTAGGGTTAAAGCGAGTATCGATGCGCTTTAAGCGTGCTGCAAACAGCTTCATATCACGCTCTTGATACCCCACTTCACGCTTGCTATCAGGTTTCTGTTTCTCATTAGCTAGACGATATAAACGCTTTGCTGCTGCAAGCAATGTACTTGATTGCGCATTATCAAAATAAAACGATTTTTCGAAGCTGGCTTGTTGCTGCTTTAACAATGTCTCTAACTCAGAAACGGTAGCCGTTTTAGCAGGTTCGTTTTTGTTTAACCAAGCATTAAAACTGTCTTCTTTTTTCTGTTTAATACCAATAATGTCAGTCGCTCTAAAACCGTCTAATAAGCCATTGAGCTTTTTCATTCGATTGGCAGTAGAAGCTAAGGTACTGGCATATTGAATTTTAATGGCTTTATCTTCAGTGCCCATGGCTTCAATCGTATCAATACGTTGTTGATAACGTTTTGCCATTGCTGGGTACATAACATCATCAGCAAACTTCATTTCGCTGGTTAAGCGGTAACGGCTTGTGCGGCCTGGATAACCAGCAACAAAAACACCATCTCCAGCATTTACACCCTGAGGGTCAATTTTTACATAGCCTTTTGGAGTGTATGGTACGTTTTCTTTGTTGTATGTTGCAGGTTTTCCATCTTTACCAACATAAGCACGTAAAAAGGTGAAGTCGGCACTGTGGCGAGGATACTCATAGTTATCGATATCACCTCCAAATGCAGCCGCACTTGCTGGTGGTGCATAAACGATACGAACGTCGCGAATGACTAATTGCTTTGTTAGATAGTATTCAAGACCATTATGGAAGCTACGAACCGAGCAGCGATAGTTATCATCGGCTTCACATGCTTTAACGATGTCTTTACTGCGTTGTGCAATTGTTTCATAGCGAGTCAGTGGATCGTTACCTAAATCTTTACGCACTTGATCCGTTACATTCGTCACTTTTTCAGTGATGTAAAGACGCTCGTTCGCACCTGCAGAAAGCTCTTTATCAGCACTTCTTGCTAAGAAACCATCAGCAAGATAGTTATGTTCTTTAGTACTGTTGTGCTGAATGGCACCATACGCACAGTGATGGTTCGTCACAACTAAGCCTTTTGGTGAAACAAAGCTTGCTGTACAGTAACCTAAGCTTACTACTGCATTCATCGGATATTGAGTTAAATCGGCCAGTTGTTTGGCCGGTATTTCAATGCCACGAGCGGACAATTTATCTGCTATTGATGGTAATTGGTATGGTTGCCATTGACCTTCATCGGCGAAAGTTACGCCAGATGAACAAATCAAGACCGCAATGAGTGCCTTGCGCATATCGAATCCTAAATTAAAGTTATTATTTTCTACTCGCTAGCGATAGAATATTATTAAGAAGATAGGAATTTACCACATTTTTACGATGAATCGTAAAAGGGAGCTTCAATGGCACAACAGGGCAATAAAAAGCCTCAATTCAAACGCAATGATGAGCAAGTCGAAGGCTTAAAAATGCCACCTCATTCTATTGAGGCTGAGCAATCCGTTTTAGGTGGGTTGATGCTCGATGCAGAAGCTTGGGATAAAGTTTCAGAGGCTGTGGTAAGAGAAGATTTTTACTCTCGTTCTCATCGTTTAATTTTTGAAGCAATGGGAAAACTGGTTGAGGGTGGACAACCACTCGACTTGGTGACGGTAACTGAGCAACTTGAAGTTGAAGATCAGTTAGAAGATGCTGGTGGTTTTGCCTATATCAGTGAAATCACTAAAAACACACCAAGTGCTGGTAACATTGTTTCGTACGCCGAAATTGTGCGTGAACGTGCCGTTGTTCGCGAAATGATCCGTGTTGCTCATGATATTGCTGACGCTGGTTATAATCCTGAAGGTCGAAATTCAGGTGAGTTGCTTGATTTAGCTGAAACTAAAGTGTTTAAAATCGCAGAGCAACGTGCTGATGCGAATTCGGGCCCTGAAGGAATAAAATCCATTCTTGAAAAAACCGTCGATAAGATTGAGGAGCTTTATAATAACCCTCATAACGGTGTAACAGGTGTGTCCAGTGGCTTTGGTGATTTGGACAACATGACAGCGGGTTTTCAATCTGGTGACTTAGTGATTGTTGCCGCACGTCCTTCAATGGGTAAAACCACGTTTGCGATGAACCTGTGTGAGCAAGCAGCACTACATGAAGACAAACCTGTTCTTATTTTCTCACTGGAAATGCCTTCAGAACAAATTATGATGAGAATGCTGGCATCTTTGGGAAGAGTTGATCAAACTAAGATTCGTACTGGTCGATTGGATGATGACGATTGGGCGCGAGTATCATCGACAATGGGCATTATGCTCGAACAAGGTAAAATGTACATCGATGATTCTTCAGGTTTAACACCAAATGATGTTCGAAGTAGAGCAAGACGAATTGCACGAGAATATGGTGGTTTGTCGATGATCATGGTCGATTACTTGCAGTTAATGCAAGTCCCTGCATTATCGGATAACCGTACTTTAGAAATTGCTGAGATTTCTCGTTCGCTTAAAGCATTAGCAAAAGAATTAGGTATACCTGTTATTGCGCTTTCTCAGTTAAACCGTTCTTTGGAGCAAAGAGCAGATAAAAGGCCGATTAACTCAGATCTTCGTGAATCGGGTTCTATTGAGCAGGATGCTGATTTGATTATGTTTATTTATCGTGACGAAGTGTATAACGATACTTCTGAAGATAAAGGCACGGCAGAAATCATTATTGGTAAGCAACGTAACGGCCCAATTGGTCGAGTGCGATTAACGTTTCAAGGCCAATTTTCTCGTTTTGATAATTTTGCCGGTCCACAGTTTGAAGAAGACTGATGATTCAAGTCAATAAGGGTATTCGTTGAAACCATTTCCTCGCGCAGAAGTCAGTTGTAGCGCCTTAAAAGCAAATTTGGCTAAGCTAAAAAAAATTGCACCAAACAGCAAAGTGATGGCCGTGGTCAAGGCTAATGGTTACGGTCACGGTTTACTTAATGTTGCAGAGTGTTTGCCTGAAGCCGATGGTTTTGGATTAGCGAGATTACAAGAAGCGTTAATGCTAAGAGGCGGTGGCATCAGTCAAAAGCTTTTGTTGCTTGAAGGTGTATTTCACACGACTGATTTACCTGTACTCGTCAGCCATCAAATTGAGACAGTGATTCATCATGATGCTCAAATAGACATGCTAGAGCAAGTTGAGCTTGAAAAGCCTGTAGTGGTTTGGTTAAAAATAGATTCAGGGATGCACAGGCTGGGCATTTTAGCTGAAGATTTCAAAAACGCATATCGACGCTTATCACAAAATAAAAATGTGTCTCAGCCCATTAATTTAATGACACATTTTGCATGTGCAGATGAGCCCAGCAACATGTTAACTCAAGAACAACAACTTAAGTTTAATGAATTAATCGCTGATTTAGAGGGAGAGCGAACACTTGCTAACTCTGCCGCAACATTATATTGGCCAGAGACTCAAGCTGATTGGATTCGTCCAGGAATCGCACTTTATGGTGTATCGCCTGTCGTAGGAGATTTAGGTTCAAATCACGGGTTAACTGCAGCCATGGAGCTCAAGTCTCAATTAATTGCTGTACGTAACCATCAAGCTGGCAAGAGTGTGGGTTATGGAGCCTATTGGACTGCTAAAGAAGATACCAAGCTAGGCGTAGTGGCAATTGGCTACGGTGACGGTTATCCGCGCAATGCCCCTGAAGGTACACCTGTATTCATTAATGGTCGCCGAGTGCCAATTGTGGGAAGAGTTTCGATGGATATGTTAACTGTCGAACTTGGTGCTGATGCAACGGACTTAGTAGGTGATGAGGCGATGTTGTGGGGCCGAGCTTTACCTGTAGAAGAAGTGGCCGAACATATTGGAACAATTGCCTATGAATTGGTGACAAAATTAACACCAAGAGTTGAAGTTTGTTTAGAGTAAATTGATCGACGATCTTAACTTAGTAATGGTTAATTTATACTAAGCTTAATACGCCTAAAAGAGGTGTATTATGAAATTCGTTTATTTCTTATCATTAATTACACTAAACGTCAGTGCGATGAATAATTAGTCGGCTATGAAAAAAATCTAACATTATGATCGCTAATACAATATAGCTCTTTGATACATTCAATTTCGACCAGAAATGATATAGTGAACCTACGGTTTCTGGTCGTTTTTGGTG
>NZ_JAFEUN010000174.1 GCF_016900895.1 Parashewanella hymeniacidonis | reverse complement strand
AATGTAATCATTAGGTCTGTTTTGTTATAAAATAGTCTGTCATAAATAATATGATTTTTAGCGAGTAAACATTAGAAATTGTATTGCTGTGAGTGTTTGTTGCTGGCAAGGAATGGGGCAAAAATGAGTTAAGAAAACATAATATTACAGCTCATTTTGCTGCCTTGCCGCCACGCGATATTAAACCAAACAACTACACCAACAATTTAAAATTGAACCAGCCACGGAATATCTGGAGTATCTAAGCCTACACAACTCTTGATGTCCACAAGAAACATCATGTTCAAAAGATATCAATGGGTCAATTTCATTTCAATCACACGGATCAGCGAGCGGAAGAATGAAGATACACCTGAACTTCGCGCTGAATCTTTCAATGCATCAAGCTCTTGCTGTTCTAACCAGTGTCCACCGATCATCACACCTACTGGATGCTCCACCACACTAACATCAGTTAACGGATCTTTTGCCAGCAATACAAGATTGGCGCGATAACCTGATAAAATCATGCCGGTCTTTTCGAAACCCAGCTTTTCAGCATTACGCCGAGTGACAGATCTTAAGGCGTCAAACGGTGATAAACCCGCAGCAACTAACAGCTCAAGCTCATGCGCAACAGATTCGCCAGGAATAATGCCAAAACTACCGCTATCAGTGCCGGTTAACAAGGGGACTCCAGCTTGATGTAGCAGACCCGTCGCTTTGAGAAAAAATTCGGCATGCGGAGCTTCATAAACCGATGGGTCCATCTGACTCCAATACTCTAGTGCACCTTGCGAAAACCAGGTCACCAGTGGATTAATCATGTCACTACCGGGTCTGGTTAAATATGCGCCTTTACTTTGCGCAATTAAAACCAATCGCTTGTGGGCAATCAATGTTGGTGTAACAGCCTCTCCTGATTGTGCGATTGTTTCGGCTAGTACGGCCATTTTTTCTCGCGTCAAGTCATCCCTCAAGCCATGCCAAACGATAGTTTCGATATGCTCAAGCGTGATTAATCCTTTTCCTAACGAAGCCTCCCATGGGATTTCGAACGGTTTCTCGCGTGGAATACCGGCAGTGCGCTTTCCTTCTGGAGAATGACCGCTGATAGTCATTCCTAAAAGGGTAGCCTCTTCAAGAATGGTAGTAAAAGCTTTTGGTGTTAGATTCGAATAAACTTTGATATGCCTATAGCCGGCACTATGTTGTTCTCGAACAGCCGAACGCGCTTCGTCTGCTGTATTCACAATAGTTTGTAAAATGTGTTCGTTAGGGCCACTACTATTTAGAATCGGGCCTGTAGTCATGAAGTCGGGAGCCAGAAGCTGTCCTTTAGTAATACGCTCGGTCAGCTGCAGATGAAATGGATAGCCAGACATATTGCGTAAGCCTGTTACTCCATGTGCCAGATAGGCGGCGAACTCTAGCTCATCGTTAAGGTGAATATGGGCATCAATAAGGCCAGGCATTAACGTATATCCTTCACCATCAATCAAAAGTACCCCCTCGGGCGCCTTGATCTCACCTGTTGCACCGATCTCGGCAATCCGATCACCTATAATCAGCACATCTTGAGCACTTTGCGATGGCAAATTTTCGTCAACCATTGATATCACACGAATATTGCTAAAAAGCACAGCTATGGGTTTAGATTCATCAGGTTTCAGCGTACTTGGCAGGTGATTAATGATGAACCACAACCATATAATGAATAAAATACAAACAATGCCAATAGAAATTCCAGCTCGCTTTAACCATTGATTTCCATTTTTTGCTTTCAAACCAAATTCCCTTTTGTGCTAAGTGACTGTGAGAGCTGCTAACGCCTTACTAATGGGCGCATAAATGCTTGGCTAAAATTAGCGAGGAAGGAGCACAAGCCAAGCGTTTTGCGTCCTTTTGAGAGCGAATTAGAAAAACACCCATTCTAAAAATACAAAATACCATATTGAGCTGAGCTAATTAAAATATTTTATAGTGAAGGGAAATCAAGCTCTATGGAGGTTTGGGGCAAAAACGAGCCAGCGATGATAAATAATCAACTAGCAGGTGCTTTATGAAAAAATGGCTCAAGTAACGATGTCGGGCTAGAAAATCATTAAATTTTGTTAATGTTAGAATCTTTGCCATGACCTTTCATTAGTTTTCATTAGTTTTCATTTGTTTCCTATAGTTTGCATTAGTTTATGTTTGTTCTTGGTTGTTTTCGCAATTTTAAATTAACTCACCAGTCCATCGATTGATTTTTACTTTTGTTGCGAGTAGCGTGCAAATCAGACTGAAATTACTGAGACTACGGTAATGACTTCATTGATAAACTTGCGCTACTCAGATCTTAGTTTTGATGAAATGATGCAAAACTGGGAAAGCTGCTTTTTGGGGTATCAAAAAGAATATAAGCAGCTTATCTATCGCTTCCCTAATGTAACTTTCGAACTAAAGAAATTTTCGCAGTTTGTTACGGATAAAATTCTGATCGACAAGTGCACTATTTTCGACTTTTGTCTTTGTCGAGCTATGAATCAGTATTTAATTCTAAAAGATAGAAATAAATTTTTTGCTTTGGAAACTTTCAGAGCAACGCTGTTCTGCACTGCGATGGAGGAGCTAAAAAATATCGCTGTTATAGACTCTTGTGGTGACAAGTGGATCGCAGAAGAAAAAATCCCTTTTCAAAATTGGTTAGATGCTCAACCTCAAAGAAACATCGAACTACAAAGCTTCAAGCTAATATTAGTTGTTAGTTATGAAAAGAAAATTGCTTAATTTCGCAGTTTTCTGTTCGTCAAAAAACATTTTTGCATCATTCTCTCCCTAAACGCCACTCTCCGCATCCGCATTAGAAACCAATCCATTTCTGGTTTGTTCATGAGTAGTAATTGCGGAAAATCGGTGTGACCTTTGTCTGTCGCTAAACCTAAAAATTCTTTTGAGCCGTGGTAGCTTTTGCCAAAGCTGAGGCCATTGTGGATCTTAAACTCGGTGCGGATGCCGTTGATCTCGTGTTCGTCTGTGCTGACAGTTTTAATGTCGTTCCAGCGGAATACGGTTTCAAAGCAGCCTTTGCGTGTCATAAAGTGTTTACCAACTCGAAAGAGGGCGCAGCGGTCTAATAGGTTATCGCCAAAGTAAATGCTGTTCCATTCTTTGTTGGTCGCATGGGTGACTCTATGACCGTGATGCTCGAACACATACGACATATAAGTACAGCCATAGTTGTAGGCGAGATCATGATAAATTTGTTCGAAGGTATCGTTAAAATGAGGCGTTGCAATTATGTTTCCCATATTACTCACCTCGATATTCGATTAACTTGGCAAAACCAGACGCATTTCTCACAACTTTTTTAGTTTGGTTGTCCACTAAAATCATGGTTTCAAAAGCGTGGGCGACAGGGGCGTTGTCATCGTTCTTGGTGATCACGGCTTCAAAGGTGCAAATGGTGCGAGTAGTTTCAAAAACACGATAGTTGAAGTGCAAAATATCATGCAAAAATGCCTCACCTTGATAATCCACTTTAAGCTGTTTGATGAAAGACGTAGAGCCGTTTACGTTCAGCTCGTCATTGATACCAAAGTGGCTAAAATACTCAAGCCGTGCATGGTGTAGCATAGATACAAGGCTGTTATAACCTAAGTGATTACCAAAATTTAAGTCAGCGACTCTCACTGCTAAATCAACAGTGAAATAATGGGGTTGTTGCATGGTTATTGCTCCTAAAGTGTGACGACATCAGTGCGGCGATGCCAGATAACTTGAGCAATCCTTTGTATTTTACAATCCGAAATAAATGCGTTTTCAGCCTGAGTTTCATAATTCAAACTGTATAAATTTAAGCGGCCTTCTTTACCTTGCTGAACTCGGCGGATCAGCACTTGACCTGTTTCGAGCGTGACAATGCAATCTCTGCCAATGAGTTGTTGTGCTTTACTGGGTAACAATTGACAACCACCAACATAATCACCAAGTTGATAAAAGGGTGCCATCGAATCATCGCTGACAATCGAGATAATCGGTGACGGGTTATTTTGCTCGAAGTAAAACACCTCTTTTAAAATGCGGGCATCCAGTTCAAAGCATTCAGTATCTGGTTGATGGTAACGTGGGGCGAGTCCTTCGCCAGAAAGTAACCAGTCAGTAGTGCAATTGATATTCAGTTTTTCAAAAGCATCAACCAACTTCTTTGCCCCTTTAACTGAAAGCGGGTGTTTATTGGTTTCCCATGCCGTCAGTGTGGCGGCCGAAATTCCAGAAGCTTGTTCAAAACTTTTGCGGCTGAACCCTATCATCATCCGCAGGCTTTTTACCCTTGAAGATGGTGTTTGATATCCATCATTGGGTAATTCGGGCATGGTTTCATTAATCATTAACAACCCCACTTTTATAACGATTCATGCGTAGATGAAATAAGTGAAAAAATTAAAGATAATGCAAAAATTTTCATTTTTAAGCAAAATGACCAAAATAAAATTTATGAAATTATTAATATTTTTTGATACTTTGTGTAATAAAAATATCGAATATCAATATTTGTAATAAGTCTAAAGAGGCTATTCCAATAATTTTTTTCGCTGATAGTATCTTGATTTATTAAGAATCTAAGCTGATTTTTTGTAGGTCGATGATGACAAAGCCTGATATCACTTTGCTTACACCCGTGATGAGTTTTGATGAAACAATGGCACATTGGAGGGATACCAACCCTATATACCATAAATGCCTCGATGCCATGATTCAAAAATTCCCAACAGCACTTCAAGAGATCAAACAACTTTTCATCCTGCTCACTGATGCCATCTACATTAACGATGGCCTGCTGTTCGACTACAGCCTCTCTAAAGCCATGCATCAGTATCAAATACTATCAATAAAAGGCGAAATTACGGCTTACGATGGCTTCGTGAAAACACTAAACCAAACTGCTGAAAACTCACTTTACTCTTATGTTATCAGAGACCCCAAAGGCGGAAGCTGGTCGATTCTAGGACAGCAAAATTTTAGGGATTGGTTGGAAGAAGATTATCGAAGAGTGTCTTGGATTGAGGAGTGTGAGGTTGGTCTAGTTGAAATATAAAATTATTTAGAAATGATGAAAGTATAGATTTTTACAAGTGATATAATCGATTTAGTGAGTTAGTTTTGGTAAACATAATAATGAGTTACAGATATATACTGTTGTTTTCTTTAATTAGTGGGTTAATGGGAGTTTTTTTCGGAGGGTTGTTGCTACCGCATATTTTAACTCTTAATGAAACCAGTATATCCTGACTCTTCTACACAAATATTATGGAAATTGAACTTATTATCGTTTCGTTGATCTGATCAGTAAATTACACTAGATAAGGCAACGCATCATGTCAATTTTCAACCAAGATCTATGGTCAA
>NZ_JAFEUN010000173.1 GCF_016900895.1 Parashewanella hymeniacidonis | reverse complement strand
CCTTCTGGAAACGCTCACTAAAAACAAATTTGCTTTTGATATTTATCACCAGAGTTGGACTTCCTGCTCTGGCGAGCTCGCTTGTATTTGTGACTTTAGATCATATAGATCTGATCAGTCCCATTTAATGTAAAGACTTTGCGAAAACTAAAAATAAACGGTTTTGCTTTTTCGTATTCATCTGTCGTTACAAAACTAGATCTTTCTGGGTGAGTTTTTGAAATGGCATCAATTAAAGAGTTTTTTAATTGCTCTTGATCATCTTTTATTTCATCAATCTTATGTCTAGGAAAATCATATGTCTCGCATACTTTTTCAGCAGAGCTGAGAGCTAACATTATCTTTTCAAAATCAAACGTTTCAAATGAATCAAAAAGTTCTTTGATCTCAGTATGACGAGTTCTGAAATTTGCTTTTTGAAGTAAGTTCTTGTAGTTAAATATTGTAGCTTTCCATGCTTGAGAAAAGCCGTTAGCTAAAACTATCGAAGGTGTTGAACCTGTTTCGGTTGATGCAGCCATTGCATCTTGATATGAAAGGAGTGCCATTTTTATTATTTCTACTTTTAGAAGAGAGATCTTATGTTTTCAGTGAATGGTTTTTAAAGGGATTTGCCGCCACAAAACTTTCTCGCTGCCGCCATCTTGTCGCCACAGGCAAAGAAAAAGGGCTTAGCATTTCTGCTAAGCCCTTGTTTTATTTGGTGGAGGCGGGGGGATTTGAACCCCCGTCCAGAAAGCCTACATCCAAGGCGCTACATGTTTAGTCTTTCTTTTATTTAACCTAGCAGAGCTCCGAAAGACAGGATATCCTCAGGTGAGTTTGGTACTGTTTCGCGGTTCACCCCCAAACAAGGTTCCCTCGCTATCAAATGTTAGATGACCATCCAATTACTCTGCCCATTTGAGAAACGTGAGCTGGATGGGCTGAAAAACCGGTTATTAAGCGGCTACAGCTTGTACGTTATCGTCGTTTGCAACTATAACTGTGCGGCTTTTTACGAGGCCAACCGCCCCTCGACATGCTCCCAGGGTTTCGTGAATCCTGTCGAATCCTAATCGCCCCCAAGAATTTCAGTATAACGTTTACCTATGAGCTCAGCCAACACTTATTTCATAAAGGCTTATTAAATGGTGATAATTTATACCGCCAAGTACTTTATATGAGTGTTTAAATGACTCATAGGCTGTCAACGTTATTGCTTTAAGCTTTCTTTCATTGTTCGAGATTTTTCTCGTTGCCAATCTCGGTCTTTGTCGGCATCACGTTTATCGTGTTCTTTTTTACCTTTACCAAGGCCTATCTCTACTTTTACCCACGCATTTTTACGCCAATAAAGAGCAAGAGGAACGATAGCGTATCCTTGTCTTTCAACTAAGCCTTCAAGCTTATCGATTTCTTTACGCTTGAGTAATAGTTTTTTAAGCCGCGCTGGTTCACAATAAGTGTGGGTTGATGCTGTATTTAGCGGTGTTACTGTACATCCATGCATCCAGCACTCACCGTCTTTAATAAATACATAAGTATCAGCAAGTGTCACTTTACCCATTCGTAAAGATTTCACTTCCCAACCTTGTAGTTCAAGACCAGCTTCAATTTTTTCTTCGATTTTGTATTCGAAGGTGGCGCGTTTATTTCGGACAATACTGCCAGGCGCCGCTTTTTTTGATTTTTTCTTTGCCATAATATCGACATTATACTCATGTTGCTTTGGGTGGGCTATAACAATTCGTTGTGTTATTAGTAGTTAGCAAAAATACTTTGTAATTTTTTTGTTTCTTTAAATGCTTAATAGTAAAATCGCACTTAAATTATAATTGCTGATGAATGTATGCCACAGATTTCCCGAAGTATGTTAGTGCGACATAGTGCGTTGCAAATGTATCAACTTGTTAATGATGTAGAGTCTTATAAAGAGTTTCTTCCTGGTTGTGTTGGTGGCAAAGTCCTTAGCTTTGATGGTGAAACAATGGTGGCGTCCGTTGATATTCGTCAAGCAGGGATGAATAAAACGTTTACAACAAAGAACGATTTAGTTGAAGGTAAGTCTATTCAGTTACAGCTCGAAAACGGACCCTTTAAGCATTTAAAGGGTAAGTGGAAGTTCACTGAACTTGCTGAAGATGCATGTAAAGTAGAATTTGATCTGGACTTTGAGTTTAGTAGCTCGTTGGTTGACTTTGCTTTTAATAAACTCTTTAAAGAGCTAATGGGATCTATGGTGACAGCGTTCACGCAACGAGCGAAAGTGGTCTATGGTGGTAATCAATAATGAATCATGATCAAAATGTTTTTATGGTTGATGTCGTTTATGCATTACCTAAGCAACAAAAAATTCTCCAAGTAAAAGTTAACAGCGGAACTACAGCTATTGAAGTGCTTAAGTTAAGCAACTTGGTTACTTTTTTTCCTGAGATAGATCTTGAGTCAGTAAAGCTGGGCGTCTTTAGTAATTTAGTTAAACATGACAGAGTTATCGAGCCTGGAGATCGGCTGGAGGTTTATCGTCCGTTAATTGCTGATCCAAAAGATGTTCGACGTCGCCGAGCTGAAAAAGCCGTTCAAGAAGGAAGAGCCAACAAAGTTACAGGTGGAAAAATTAAGTAATTGCGTTGTGATGTGAAAATTACTAATAAAAAGCGCCTATTGGCGCTATTTAATCGCGATTACTGAGATTTTTTCTCTTTGATTCTTTTATCAATATTTTTAATCGGTTTCTTAAGCTGTGGTTCTGCAGCACTTTCCTTTACAAGCGGTTTTGCATCAGGACGAACATCCGGATTCATAGGCTTACTTGGGGATGATTTTACTTCTGGTAGTGACTCTTGACCTAGAGGCACATCAAAACTCTCACTTAATTTATAATCACCAGTGACTTTGACGAGTTTATTTTTGTCAAAGTTCAGAATGAGCTCTTTATGGATAATGCTAGCATCGCGACCACTTTTATAGTGATAAATATAATACCAAGTATTATCAGCAAAGCTATCTCGTAAAACAGGGTGGCCTAAGACGTACTCGGCCTGTTCTTTGGTCATGTCGATGCGCAGTTTTTCAACTTGCTGCTGATCCATATAGTTACCTTGCGGAACATCTGGCTTATAGATTAGCCAATCAAAAACACTACACGCACTTAAAGATAACGAAAGCGCTACTGCCCCTAAAAGGGTAACTCCCTGCTTTTTATCGATCATGTTAACCACTGTATTCTAAAATTCTGCCGCCATCATACCCAAGCTGATACTATGATGACAAGGTTATTGTTATTGAGCTATTTGAATATAACTCTGTAAATAAGTTCAATATTTAAATGATAAATGCATCTTACTTTTCAAAATGTAACATTTTGTTCGTCAATTAAGAGAGACAGTTTTCAGTTTAGCCTTCAACAATAAGAACGATGGCAAGAATTCTTTCCTAGAGCGTTAATACTAGATATGACTTGGCTTTCAACCATATTAACGATGTGAAATCGATTTCATTATATTGTTTAAATGTAATGCTATGTGAATATATGTGTTGTATATATGTTATTGCTAATGTAATTTACGCATTGACTATCAATGCCTTACTGATTAACTTAAGGCGCAAAATAATAACAAAAATTTCGTTGAGGTAAATTTTGGGTTCACTTGTCTTTGTTGGAACCGGGCTACAACTGGCTGGCCATATTAGCGTAAGAAGTAAGGATTACATCGAGAAGGCTGATGTCGTTTTTACACTCGTCCCTGAAAGTAATGCTCAACATTGGGTGGAAGGGCTCAATGACAATATTGTTGACCTCCAACCTTTCTATGCTCAAGAAGGCGAAATTAAAAGCCGTCGAGATACCTATAAAGAAATGGTTGCCGCTATTATAGATGCTGTTCGTGCAGATAAAAAAACCGTTTGTGCATTATATGGACACCCAGGTGTTTTTGCTTGTATCTCTCACATTGCAATCGCTCAGGCAAAAAAAGAGGGTTTTAATGCCCATATGGAACCTGCAATTTCAGCAGAAGCATGCTTATGGGCTGACGTAGGTATAGATCCTGGTAAAAGTGGTAATCAGGGCTACGAAGCTAGCCAATTCATGTTTTTTAAGCATATTCCAGATCCAACAACTTACTTATTACTGTGGCAAATTTCTTTAGCGGGTGAACACACACTTACGAAGTTTCATACTGACTCTGACCGTTTGCAAATTCTGGTGGAACAATTATCTGAATGGTACCCGCTAGAGCATGAAATTATTATCTATGAAGCCGCCAACTTACCAGTGTTTGAACCTAGAATTGACAGAATTAAGTTACAAGATTTGCCATACGCAAAGTTAAATCACATTAGTACTTTAGTGATACCGCCTTCTAAAAAGTTGGAATACAACATAGAAGTTATGGAGAAATTAGGCATTACTCCAGAAGATTTAGGCTGAGCTTTTCGATTCATAAAAGCTTAATAAATAGTTTTAAAATGGAAATATAAAAGAAAAGGAGCAAACAGGAATGTTAGCAGAATTTTTAGAAAAACTAGGACAAGATACAGAGCTCTTAGCTGCTTATAAAAAAGACCCTCGTGGTGTGATGAAAAAGCATGGCGTAGCAGATGATGAAATTGAAGCAATTATGACTAAGGATGAAAAGAAATTAGAAAAGATTTCTAAGACATCTTCATCAGGTCTCAAAATGCTATATATCGCAACTGGTGAAGAACTTTAAATTGAATCTTTTTTCGACCCTCTTTCTGGCTGTTAGTTTTCTAATAGCCAGCACTTCTTATGCGCAAGATTTTACTACTGTTGAGCAAAAACTTGAACAACTTAGACAAGTTGTGACATCAGACTTAACCCAAGCTGACGAGTTAATAAAAGAATTAGAGCTTAATACAAATGAATTAAGTATAGAGCAACAAGGTAAATTGTTTATTTGGAAAGCGGTATATTTTATTTATTTAGGTGATCATGAACTCGCAATCAAATTATTAAAAAGTGCAGAACGATTAGCTATATCCATTGAACTTGAATCACTGGTGTATCGCTTTCAAATGACGAATTACTTAGCATTAGACGAATACGGCAATGCATTACAAGCAGCAAAAAAACAAATAAAAGTAATCGATCATATAGTCGATCCTAGTAATCAGCGGGATGTCTATATTAGGATGGCGAATTTTTATTATAACCTCGGTGCGTATCCTTCAAGTCAAAGATATGTGCAGAAAGCTTTACATTTAGTTGACGATCCAGTGACTAGGCAAGTCTGCTTTTTAAAAGTCCTAGAGTCTGCTAATGCTTTTGAGATAAAAGCGAATGGAAACTTTAAAGAATTAGGGACTGATCAGATCTATATGATCTAAAGTCACAAATACAAGCGAGCTCGCCAGAGCAGGAAGTCCAACTCTGGTGATAAATATCAAAAGCAAATTTGTTTTTAGTGAGCGTTTCCAGAA
>NZ_JAFEUN010000172.1 GCF_016900895.1 Parashewanella hymeniacidonis | reverse complement strand
GTTTTGTTCAGAATCGCCATTTTATTTTGATAGTTGTCGTGGTTGACTTATTATCTCAAAAATAAAGCTTTTCTCCTCAGATTTTTCTTCTTAATTTGTTACCCATGTTTGATGGGTTCCAAGTAAATCATGAGAGCTAAGAGTCCACCTGCCCCAAGTGTTAAAATGGAAAACCTTAACTGATTATTTTTCATATACAATACGCTAATAACTTCATCCAAGCAGCGTATTTTAAATACATTTATTGACGAATAAAGCTCAATAATGGAAACTTATAATTGAAAATAAGTTAACAATAAATTCAGATGAATAACCTTTCAGCTCTTCCAGTTTTTGTTTCAGTAGTTAAACTCGGCTCGTTTTCAAAAGCAGCTGCCGAATTAAAGATTACGACTTCAGCTATCAGTAAACGCATAAGCCAGTTAGAAAATGACTTGGATGCCAGACTTTTTAACCGAACCACTCGTAGCTTGACTTTGACAGAAATGGGGAAAGTTTATTTTGATTTTGCAAGCAAGGCGATCGAGCATGCTCAGCAGGGCGCTGAAGCACTACAAGGCCTAAAACAAAAGCCAATGGGTAAACTAAAAATCAATGCTCCGATGTCCTTTGGACGCCTTCATCTCGCTAAAGTAATGCCTGAATTTTTAAACCTTCATCCAGATATAGAAGTAGAGCTTTCCCTTGATGATAGGATGATTGATTATGTAACTGAAGGCATTGACGTCGGTATCAGAGTCGGAAATTTACCCGACAATTCCTTAATTGCTCAACGACTTGCTCCTTGCACTAACTTCCTATGCGCAACACCACAATATTTAAGAGTCAATGGTTTGCCAGAAAAACCAATTGAGCTAGAAAAGCATAACTGTTTATTTTACTCATATTACCGTGCAGGCTTTGAATGGACGTTCTTTAAAGATAATGAAGAATACTCTGTAAAGCCTAGAGGGACTTATCAGGTGAATAACAGCGAAGCTTTAAAAGAAGCCCTACTTCAAGATATAGGCATAGGAAATATGCCGCTTTTCATCATCGAAAATGAATTGAAAAATGGCACCTTAGTGACTGTGCTGGATGATTATCAATTACCAAGACATGCAATAAATGTGGTCTACCCCAACCGAGAACATTTACCACCAAAGGTCATTGTGTTTGTTGATTTTTTAAAGTCAAAATTTAAAACTGATACTCCAAATTGGACTTGAATGTTGGGCACCTCTAGCAAGGAAAGGGGCATTTCCGTGTTTCGCACTGTAAACCGCCTTTGGACAAAAGTGTGCCAGCCGATCATACAGGCACAGGTTTGGAACTAAATGATCTATAAATAGTTTATGGAATCACATTTAATTAGTTACAAAGATTGTTGTTACTTAAATTGCAATCACGGCTGCATGTGACGGTTAACTTCTAGGTCTTAATTGATTCAATTCAGCAATAATATGGCCTTCACTTGATTTTAATTTTTGTAGTTTAGCTGTTAGTGCTGCATTTTGTCCTGAATTGTTATGACTCTGGAGTTGCCTCATTACTTCACTTATTTTTGTGCGAACACTTTGCAGACGCCGACTACAGTCTCTAAGTAAATGCTGTTCTTTTGCTGTGCGAGTATAATGTGATTTAGTCGATTTTGACGGAGCAAGGAGAGCCTCGTGAGGTATTGCGTCCTTTGAATCTGCTAGTGAGATTGATTGAACCAAAGGAGAACTTTTTTTCCCCCTATTATCAATGTGATTCCTTTTCGTATTGAGTTTATGCCAGTCTTCTTTTCCAGTATCAAACTCAGAAATAAGTTCTGTCGATCCAACTCCTGATAAAGACATTAATAACCCCTCATGAAAGTAGTTTTTTTAAGATAAACCTTCTCAAACATTTGTACTAAGAATAGAAAGTTACATCTAATAACAATGTTACTCACCATAGTCTTCATCATAAAAAAATAAACAAATGTATTAATACTTCGTGATTAGATATAACATTGCAACGAATCGTTGCAGACACGAAATGGGGCAAAACATTGTTAGAACAAAAGGAAAACTACGCAAAAAGTCTAAAAAAGTTTCGAACTTTATTGTCATAGTTCTAATCTTTATTGTCGAGGTATCAAACTTTAATGTTCAACGACAGGTTCAAACTAAGCTTTATCAAATCAACTCAAAACTTAAACGGATTAAAGTTGGTTTTAGTATCATAAACATCAATATTTTCACGTTTTTTTAAATGATGAACTAAAGCCCAAGCTGGCATCACAAAGCACAGGCTATAAATCATTTTTATTGCCCAGCCACTGAACATCATCGTCAACAACTGCTGATTTGTTACTTTGCCGTAAAATGCCAACGAATCTACAATAATACTTAAAAAGCCTTGGCCAATTGCAGTGGAACAAACACTTCTAAAAGGGAAGTACCGACCTTTCACTTTAATTTTCCACTTAGCAAGTACATATATATTTAGAAACTCACCCAATAAAAATCCAGCCATGCCAGACAGCACATACCGCATCGTCGGTCTAAAAACTGTATTATAAGCTTCAGCATGTTGGAAAAATTCAGGATGAGGAGGTTGAATAATAAAGGTGAACGTCCGCTGAATTGCATCTAGCCCAGCTTAACATTCCATGGCAGCAAGCCATCAAGTACGGTCGGTGATTTCGCTAGCTCTTCCAAGCAATGATTAATGTAATCAAAAGGAATTAGACCGTTAGCTTTTGCAGTTTCGATTATGCTGTACAGTATTGCGCTGGTTTCAGCGCCTTTGTGATTGATATTGAACAACCAATTTTTTCTGCCGATGACGAAAGGTTTTACTGCTCGCTCTGCACGGTTATTATCGATGTTCAGAAAGCCGCTTTCTGTGTAGCGTTTCAATTTACGCCACTGATTTAAGCTGTAGCTAATCGCTTCGCCCAGTTTGCTTTTACTCGATACTTGCAGCGCAGACTTATCCAGCCAGGCTTTAAAGTCTGCCAAGATAGGTTCGGATTTAATGTGTCGTTGCTTCAGCTTTTCATCAACAGATAAGTCAGCAATGGTTTTCTCAATCGCAGAGAGCTTTTGAATGAAACGGATGGCGACATTAACCTTGCCAACTTTAGTTTTTCCTTGCGCTGTCTGAGCTTCAACAAACTTTCTTCTTGCGTGCGCCCAGCAACCGATAAGCTCGGCATTAACTTTGTGATAAGCCGCATAGCCGTCAGTTTGCAGGTAACCGTTAAAATCACCCAAAAACTTCAGTGGACAAGCACCGGAGCGACTTCCATTTTGATAATCAAACAGCACGATATTACGCAGGATAGGGATACCTTTGAAGGCAAGATTACTTGATGCTGGTGAATCTGCACCTGTGCAGTACACCCAAATGTAAGACTTCGCCCGCTCATCATTGATGACTTTTACTGTGGTTTCATCTGCCTGTATCACGGGTTGTGAGAGCAGTATTTCTCTCAACAGTTGATATAAGGGTTTAAATAATGCGCCGCTCTTCATCATCCAGTCCGACATGGTTCGTCGACTGATTTCTATGCCATGTTGCTTGAATAGGGTTTCTTGTCGATAAAGCGGTAAGGCGTACTGATATTTACTGGTGATGATTTGGCTAAGCAAGCTGGGTGTGGCGTAACCTTTTGGTATTGGGCTACTCGGTACTGGCGCTTGTTTGATGTTGCTATTAGTACCGTGCTTTTCGCAATGCTGGCAGCTGTACTTTAAGCGAATATTTTCTATGACTCTGACTTTCGCTGGAATGAACTCCAACTTTTCACTGACATCCTCGCCCATTTGTTGAAGCTGATGACCGCAACAACCGCACTGTTTGTCTACTTCATCAATGTCATGAACCACTTGAACACGGGGCAAGTGTTTAGGCAACGGCTTGCGCTTAGGTTTCTTTTTGGTTTGGGGCGGAGTTGTTTCTGACTCAGGTGTGGCATCAATCCCTAAAGTATCGTCTTCAGCCAGAGTTTCAGCTTCATTAAACAACTCACCTTGAACCTCACAAACTTCGCTGCTTCTACTAAAGCGATGATGCTGAGCTAAACGAAATTGCTCCAGCAAGAGTTGATACGACTGGTTCAACTCCGAAATTTTGCTGTCTTTTTCTTCAAGCAGGGCTTGTTGTTTGAGCAGTAATTGCTGAAGTGAAGCGTTGTCGTCGAGTAACGTTTGGATGCTTTTGGTCATGGCAATATTTTACCAAAAACCAAAGAAAGATAGGCAAAAGCAGTGATCTAATTCATGAAATCACCATTCATTTTAGCGATCAATCAGCAATAACTTTCGACAAAGACACGTTGATGACCCACGACATCGTAACCGGAAAGCAGCCAATGAAACTGCTGCTCAGATAACACCATATGCTCAGAATCAATTTTGGTTGGCCATTTGAATTTGTCTCGCTCCAACTGCTTATACCAAAGTGCAAAGCCTGTCTTATCCCAATAAAGGATTTTAAGCTTATTTCGATGTCTATTGCAGAACACAAACACGCTGCCATCGGTAGAGGGCAATTCCATTTGTTGCTCAACCACCGCACTTAATCCGTTTATGGATTTACGAAAATCAATGAAATCACGATACAGATACACTTTGGGCAGCTCTTGAAACATAATCATGACTGTAATCCTTTGATGACATCGATAATAATTTGAGGATAGATTTTTGCAGGAAAAACCAGATCACCAACAGAAGTTGCTAGTGTGATAGTTTGGCTTTTAATCGGGCTTGAAGTCGAAATATTTTGCTTGACGATAACTTCAGAAAACGCAGTTGGTTTAGTTTGAGCTGCTTTAGCTCTATGATGATAGAAAGATTTAGTTGATAAGTTATGTTCTCGGCAAAAAGCGGCTGCCGATAAACTACTGAGTTTTTGTTGTTGAACGAGTTCTTGCCAATGCTGCGGAGTATGCCTTGCCATTACGCACTCTTTTATTTGAAAGTAATGGCAAAGATTTTAAAGAGCTGAAGATCAAAGTGAAGACGGTGTTCACCACTCGCTTACTAATAAAGAGCGATAAACTTGAAAAGATCAATTCGGCAATAATACCGATCCAGATGAATGCTTTAGCAATAGAATAACCATAAACCTCACTGACAACATCACAAATGATAAATGTAATCGGAAAAACCAAAATTCCACCGGGTAATGTGATCCCTTGAATACTAATGAAGTTATTGGCAAAGCATACTGTTAAACATAACATAACATAACAATACAATGTAAAAAGCCAATAAAATGGAAAGCTTGTGGAATTTAAATGTGTAATTTAGTTGTTCAGTTTGCTGCCACATACTACACCGACTTTATAAAGTTCATTACGTTTAAAATGATTGATGATGTTGGGGCTGTTATTCAGTTCTTCTTGCGTTAATTTTAAAACTCTATCCGCCAACTTATCCTTAATTGCAAAGACTACTTTTTCTGAGTCTACATAATCGATTGAAACCAGTTCATACTGATCC
>NZ_JAFEUN010000171.1 GCF_016900895.1 Parashewanella hymeniacidonis | reverse complement strand
CCTTTCGTAGCATTTCTTGTTGCTAATCAGGTTAACTATGCTGAAAATTTCCATTTTGAAAAGAATCTCAAAGGCAAACGCTCAAGCAAGTTTATCAGAGCAGTTTGAATTACGATATGAGCCTTGATGAATTATCTAAGCTGAGAGTCTGGTCACGAAATGAATGACTTAAAGGATGATAAATTAACGTCTTTGCGTCTGATGAAAAACACAAGAGTTTGCTAGAAACGCAACAACTCTGCCAAATTGAATTTTATTACTAAAAATAGAAATAAAAATATCAGTTTCGGGACGTGTGTTAAAAAATTTACACATTTTACTGGTTTTACATGACATATCATCAGCTAAAGCTTGACTGATATCGTCATTTTTGTAATTTTATAACCAAATTATTTTTTCTCATCCACTTTGAGGGATACCAAATGACAATCCGTGTTGCTATTAACGGTTATGGCCGTATCGGTAGAAACGTACTTCGCGCTCTTTATGAAAGCGAAAAAGATTACCCAATCCAAATCGTGGCATTAAACGATTTGGGCGATGCTTCTATCAACGCACACTTAACGAAGTATGATTCTGTTCATGGTCGTTTTAACGCTAAGGTTGATCATGATGATGAAGCGATTTATGTAAATGGCGACAAGATCATGACTTACCAAGAGCGTGATCCAAGCAAACTACCTTGGGCTGACCTTGATATTGATATCGTGTTCGAATGTACTGGTATCTTCCAATCAAAAGAAGCAGTTCAACCTCACCTAGCAGCTGGTGCAAAAAAAGTTATCATTTCTGCTCCGGGTAAAAACGTAGATGCGACTATCGTTTACGGTGTTAACCATGACGAAATAACAGCTGATATGACTGTAATTTCTAACGCATCTTGTACGACTAACTGTCTAGCGCCTTTCGCTAAGCCTCTAAATGATGAGCTTGGCATTGAATCAGGCCTTATGACAACAATTCACGCTTACACCAATGACCAACGTCTATCTGACGTTTATCATACTGATGTTCGTCGTGCTCGTGCAGCTGCGCTATCAATGATCCCAACTAAAACTGGTGCTGCTGCAGCAGTTGGTTTAGTTGTACCTGCTCTACAAGGTAAGTTTGACGGAATGGCTGTTCGAGTACCAACAGCAAACGTTTCACTTGTTGACCTTTCTTTTATTGCTTCACGTGATACTTCTGTTGAAGAAGTTAACGAAATCATCAAGAAAGCAGCTGGAACAGATAAATTGGCTGGTGTATTACATGTAAATGAAGCACCTCTAGTTTCTATTGATTTCAACCATGATGCTCATTCTTCGAACTTCGATGCGACACAAACTCGTGTAAACGGTCGTCTAGTTAAAGTCATGTCATGGTATGACAACGAATGGGGTTTCAGTAATCGCATGCTAGACAACGCTGTTGCGTTTATGGCTGCGAAGTAGTAGTTCTGGCGGTATTCTATAAAAAGTGCGGATATTATTTCCGCACTTTTTGTATCTCAATCTCACCCAAGGTTTGTACCATGTTCATTGCGGTTAAACCTAAATAAAGCACAATGCCAAGTAAGAAGAGTTTCGACATTTGATGTCATTTATAGCTTGAATTCAAGTTCGAAAAAAACCATAACGTAAGAATTAATCCCGTAATAAATTCAAAGACTCTCGAAGAATAGATGACGTGTTATTTAATGCGTTCGGAAACGAAAGTACAATTAAAACCATTAAACAGTGTAATCTTTTCACACATACTTAATCCCCCTTTCTCGTTACTTTGACACTAGAAACTGCGTATTTTTGCAACACAATGGTGGCGAAAATTGAAAAAATGATACCCGGCAATATTTTAAAGTTTGGCAGTTGAAAATGATAAAGACTACTGATGAACAAAACAAATACAGGGTTCAAATAAATGTATGCGGTGACTTTTGCGGGCGTGAGTGCTGTGTGTGCTTTTTGGATTAGATACGAAGTTAATAACGTTGCGCAGATAGCGAGGTAAACCATATCCTTAATTTCATTTGTGGGTAGCAACTGCCAATTAAGTGGAATGTTTAAAAGAACTAACGCCCCACTCATTATCAATACTCCACCGACCAATGTGCAAAATGTCATTACGACGACGGCTTCTTTACCATAAACCAACTTCATAATAATCATGTAAGTACTCATGCTTAGCGCTGCACCGATAAACAATATGTCACCACGATTCAATTCTAGTGAAACTAACTCCAACCAACTGCCTTTGAACACCACCCAAACAGTACCCACCACACCAAATAAATAGGCAATTAATTCAACTTTTTTAATCTGTGTTTTAAATACAACCATACTAAAAATAGCGGTAATCAGTGGCGTAAGAGTGTGAATCGTACCTGTGTTGACCACACTTGTGTGCGCCAGTGCCATAAACATGAGAATAAAATAGCCTGAATAAAAAATACTGATTGCTATACCTTTAGGAAATGCCGTTGCTAACATCCTTCGATAACTCATTTTTCCCAAAACAAATGGCGCTAAGCAAATAACGGCAATAACAAAACGCATAAGCGTCAATGAAATTGGATGAATTTCGTGTGTAACTAAAGCTGATACGGGAAACGAACTGGCGATTAAAATAGTAGCGGCAATCATAAAACAATGCGCTTTGGCTGAATTCATACTCGACTCTGGTTTAAAGTAACACTTAAAGTGTATACCAAACACAATATATCAAAGTTATAAGTATTTACTCTTTGTTAGTCCATCACTTCTCATAGTTATATCCATTACAGCAATTCGGTTGTTTCAATGCATCTCACATGCATTAACTTCAACAGCCCCTAATACTAGATAATTAAATTATTCGTCCTAGTACCTTTGTACTATTTAACCCCGTAATGCCTTTTTCTATCGCGGCTAGGGTGGCGTATTCTACAGATGTTGATAGGGTAAGTATTAATTCAGCGCTATAAGGACTTAACGCTGCTTTGAAAAAGATGCATTTGTTGGAGGAGTCAACAAGCATTTTTTATTAGGGGTATAAGTCCAAAATAAAAAATTAAAATAGAAATTATAACTATATGAAAAAAATCATCATGCAATTGATGGTATGTGCAGCGTTGGTCATGCTGTTTCAACCACCTGTTCATTCATTTGCCAATCAAGAAATTGAATTGGATGGCCTTGTAATCGATCGCACTTTGACTCGATTTGGTAAGGACTTCAATTTCTACTACTCCAGCTACTGGCGAGAAATTCCTCATACTCAGGGTTATAACGTCATTATCCATGAAACTGTTTTTCCCCAAGCTGGCACTCTCCTCACGTTAGAAATAAATAATCAAAAAATCTATCAAACTCATTTCGGACGGCGAATGAGTTCAGTTGAAGATAGAGCAAAGCAAGCTATTTTATTTACAATTGACTATTTAGCAAAAATAAAAGCCAATGAACTCACTGGTGCGATTAACAGTGAAATGGATGGCTATTAACTTTTTAGGGATAAAAATGAAAATTAAAACTTTGATCTTGGCGACAGCTATTTGTTGTGCAAGTGCCAGTGCTACAGAGATTATTTACACGCCAATTAACCCAACTTTTGGCGGCAACCCACTCAATGGTTCTTTTTTGCTTTCTAAAGCAAGTGCCCAAAATGACAATTCAGAAAGTAGAGAAACTAATTTTGTTGATAGATATAAACAGTCACTTGAAAGAAGCATAATCAATAGCATAACCAGAAAATTTGCAGATGGAGAAGAAAACCCTGCAGGCGAATACGATGCGGGTGATTATAAAATTTTAGTTATTGATTTAGGAGATGGTGGATTTGAAGTTCAAATCACTAATGAACTGACCGGTGAAGTAACTACTATTATCATGCGACAACCTACACCTTAAGGAGATAACCATGAAAAAAATCATTCTAATAGCTTTCTGTATCTCAATAAGTGGTTGTGGTTTACTCCCAAAGCCTGACTTTAACTTATCTGAAGCAGAAATTAATCGTCCGAGTAAAATTTTGACTCAATTAAAATCTAAGCCAAAACCTAAGTTTACGATTCCTGTTGCGGTGTACTCATTCAGAGATCAGACAGGCCAATACAAACCTCAACAAAATGTAAGCTCTTTCTCAACGGCTGTAACTCAAGGTGCCAATGCGATTCTTCTGCAAACGTTGCTTGATACTGACTGGTTTATTCCCGTAGAGCGTGAAGGATTACAAAATCTGTTGACTGAAAGAAAAATCATCAAAAAAAACAAAGCTAAAAACAATAAGGGCAATAGTGCGATTCCTAATTTAGCTAATGCCCGTTTACTGCTCGAAGGTGGCATCATTAGCTACGAAACCAACACAAGTACTGGAGGTATGGGTGGCGCTTATTTTGGTGTAGGAGCATCAGAACTTTACCGTGAAGACCAAGTGACGATTTACCTTCGTGCGATCGATGTCCACAGTGGGAAAGTCATGCTATCCGTAAACACGACTAAGAAAATATTCTCACAAGAAATAAGAGCAGGACTAACACGATTCACTAGCCTGAGCCGTTTAGCTGAGGCAGAAGTTGGATACAGTACAAATGAACCTGTACAACTTTGTGTTACACAGGCTATTGAACTTGCAGTAATTGAGCTCATAGAACAAGGCGTGAAAAAAGGCTTTTGGAATAACAAAGAACCACAAAATAATACGTAGTAAATTGTATCAATAACGAGGATTTACAAATGTAAATATTATGTTAACCTCGTTACTCAACATAATCTACTAAGAGCAAAGTATAAACGTTATATTTTATACAGTGTACATAAGTTTCATTTAGGGAGAATGTGAAATGAATCAAGTAAAGGAATTACTTTTTCTTCACGAGTTCGATACTCCGTGTCACTTGGCAACCCTTGCGCAATCGGTTGGAATAAAAGTGAAGGTACTTAAAAATGTTTCTGACGTGATTCTTCACTCGAAACGTTCTGATTGTTTTTGTTTGATACCTCAAAAGGGGATGCCGCAAGACAGTAAGGGATTACCACTTGTCGTTGCTAGATTAATCAAAGAGCTACCAATTGCAATTTATCAAGCGGAACGAAATAAGATTTCTGAAGATTCAGCCGTTGTGCTAGGTGTTCATGGAATCCTATACTCGGATATCGGTATGGATTTATTGCTCACAGGCATAAAAAGAATGCTAAACGGAGAGCTTTGGTACGATCGTAAAATGATGAGCCAGATGCTTAAGGGATTAGTAAAGAATATAAAACCTGAAGCTCAACTTGGAAAAAACGAAGAAAGCGTTGCAATGTGGCAAATGCTTACTTTAAGAGAAAAAACCGTTATTCAACTCGTTTCAAGCGGCGCAAGAAATAAAGAGATAGCCTATCGACTATGCATCAGTGAACACACCGTTAAAGCTCACTTGTCGTCTATTTTCAGAAAGACTCAATCACGAAATCGTGTAGAGTTACTCAGGTGGTCGAATAATTATCAAGGCCAGCTTATGGCTTAAATGTAATCTGATATACCCATGATACCTGAAGATGCTCGATTTCAGCGAGAATGCACAACTTGTTAATCAAGGCGACAGTGTGCGGCAATAGTGAGCTATTGTTAGCACTGGCAACGAAGAGTAACAAGCTGTGC
>NZ_JAFEUN010000170.1 GCF_016900895.1 Parashewanella hymeniacidonis | reverse complement strand
ATTTACAGCATCACTTTGAGCGAAAAGATAACGATAATTTTGATTTGGAGTGATGTCGTATAGGAGCGGGCTTTCAGCCTGCATAGTGTAACCCACCGTCTTTCAGACGGTGGTTGTTAAGTTTTCGTCTATTATTGAAACGAATAAATCGAACCTAGAGCCAAAATCTGCGTAAGTTCATCTAGCGCAGTCCTGATTTCATTCAAAAAAGCTACGTCTGTCATATCTTTGATTTCGAGTTGATCACGGTAGTGTTGATTTATCCAACTTTCCAACTCTATATACAAGTGGTTATTAAGTAATGTCGATGGATTTACTGCAACTAATTCAGATTCACTCAATACAACTCTTAATCTTAGACATGCAGGACCACCGCCATTTTGCATGCTTTGCTTTACATCGAAGTAGTTGACATCTCGGATCGATGTATCAAGCGTCGTTAATTCAGAAAGGTAAGCATAAACACGATTGTTTTCTTGGCATTCCAATGGCGCAATGAGCGCCATCTTCCCATTAGATAATTCAATTAACTGGGTATTGAATAAGTAACTTGAAACAGCATCTTTAACTGAAACTTTTGAGCTAGGCACTTCGATAAGTTCAAGGTTTTCGTTCAACCTAGTATTGATGCTTTCAAAAACAGTACTTTGGTTTATGAACGCATCTTGGTGATAAAAAAGCGTGTTTAGGTTACCGACCGCAATCACATCATTATGGAAAACCCCTTGGTCAATGACTTTTGGATTTTGCTGTATGAAAGCAGTGAAATCTGGATTCAGTTGATGAAGGCGAGCAACAGCTTGTGAGGCCGCAAGTTTTTGTCTTGCAGGATAGTTTTTAGGACGCTCTGAAGTAGAGCTTGACACGTGCTCTCCATAGGTGAAAAGTTCTAGACCTTTATCACCATAACTATTGCACAGGCGAGTATGGTTAGCGGCACCTTCATCTCCAAATACTAAATGAGAAGGTAAAGCTGAGTGATGACTGAAGTAACGCTCGTCAGGAAAGATCGCTTTTAGAATTTTAGATGTGGTTGGGTGCTCAATACTTCTATGAAGTTTATCAGTCAAGTTCGCTGCTGTGAAATGCACTTTCTCATCTGCAGTATCTGGACTAGGAGATACCGTTGCAGCATTTGCAGCCCACATGCTTGAAGCACTGCAACAAGCATTAAAAACAGTTGGTGCCTGCTTAAATGCTTTTTCGAGGACTTGACTATCAGAACCTAAAAAACCGAGTTGTCTTAACGAATAAACGTCAGGGCGCATTTGTGGTGCAAGTATGCCTTGAGTGAGGCCCATATCAGCAAGTGCTTTGGCTTTCTTTAACCCTTGAAGTGCGGCTGATTTAGGGTTAGAAACTTGCTTGGCACTGCTTTGTGAAGCAACATTTCCAAAAGAAAGGCCGGAGTAATTGTGAGTTGGCCCGACAAGGCCATCAAAGTTAGCTTCAATGTATTTCATCTTAAGCTTGATTGGTCTACAAGTAATATAAATATAGACAAACCAAGCTTAATGAATGCTAACTTTTTGTTCGTTTATTTAGAAATAGCTTCAATTAGCATTGCTGAAATGTCGCCACCAACTTTTAATGTTTCTTCTGAACTTGACGCTCCACGACCGGAAGCGTCTGTAAATGGTGCAATTTCCATCATGTCAGCGCCTGTTATTGGATAAAACTCTGACAGCGTTGCAATGATTTGTTTTGCTTGCTCAGGTGTTAACCCATCAGGCTCAGGTGTGCCAGTGGCAGAAGCAAATTCAGAATCAATGGCATCGATGTCAAAGCTGACATAAAGCTCATCAATTTTCTCATCTTTTAAATGCGCTAGAATCGTTTCAACAGTTTTAGCTGCACCATTTTTAATCACTTCGTGCGCCCAATGTTGTCTTACACCAAACGTATCTTCCCAATGTGACTTTGGTTTACCGCTCGAACGAATACCAATTTGAACTAAGTGGCTGTTGTCATTCAAATCTTCAAGAATGTGAGTACACCAAGAACCAAAACACAGATCAATACCTAAGCGTTCAACCAATAGGTCTGTATGAGCATCAAAGTGGATGATGGCTACACGCTTACCTTGTTTCTTTTTCGCTTGTAAGTAAGCCTTTGTTAGAGGGTAACTGTTTGAGTGATCGCCACCAATTCCAAAAATGCCTTTAGTTGGAAATTCAGCATAAAAATCGTGCAATACATCTTCAGTAATACTTAGAGGACTGATTGGGTAAGATGACTGGGGATCTTGGTATAATGCTTTACGGCAATTTTCAATTGTTGGGTCGTTAAGATATTTATCATGCAGTAAGTGCGGGATAACACGTACATCACCTAAATCGAAGTAACCAAGAGAATTATGCTGATTTAACAGCGTATTACGTAGGAATAATGGACCCCAGTTTGCACCACGGAGAATACCACCACCACAATCTGACGCAATGCCCATCACAACGGCTTTTTTATTATCTGACGATAATTGAAGCAGTGACGATTTCCAGTTTTTGTCAACAATACTTGCATCATCATCACCAAAAAGTGCTAAATGTAATGCTTGCTTTCTTTCCTTTGCCGTGTTTACAGTAAATACACCGTTGCCTGCTGGGCACAAGCAGTTTTCGAGTTTAGTAATCAAAGATTGCAAAGAATCAGTCATTTTATACCTATTGTTAATATTATTCGTATTTAAGGTGAATGCTTCGAAGATGGATCAGTAGTATACGTATGAAAATTTGCTTCACAACTGTTCAATATTTGAAACATTCATAAAATTACGCTAATAATTGCATAACTATGTTTTTATGTGTGGTAAATATATGACTATTAAGTTTTAATATCGCAAAAATATTTTTTACAACTTTTTATTAGATGGTTAAAAAGTGAGTTAGCGGCACAAATAAAGGAGGTTATGACTTGAAACTCTCGGCACAACACTCTATATATGTTGCCAATTTTATCTTCATCTGCATTTTGGCGTAAATCACACTATGGGTAAATCGCTAGTTATTGTCGAATCGCCGGCTAAAGCTAAGACAATTAATAAGTATCTTGGAAAAGACTTCATTGTTAAATCCAGTGTTGGTCACATTCGTGATCTACCAACATCTTCCTCTGCAAAAACAACGGATAAAGCAGCGAAAACTGCGGCCGAAGTTCGCAAAATGTCAGCTGAAGAAAAGGCTAAGTATAAGAAGCAAAAAGAGAAAAAAGCCTTAGTTGCTCGTATGGGCGTAGACCCAGAAAACGGTTGGAAAGCACAGTATCAAATCTTGTCTGGTAAAGAGAAAGTCGTTAACGAGTTACAGAAGTTAGCTGAAAACGCTGATTGCGTTTATCTCGCAACCGATTTGGATAGAGAAGGGGAAGCCATTGCTTGGCATTTACAACAGATAATTGGTGGTGATGAATCTCGCTATCAACGTGTTGTATTTAATGAGATCACCAAGTCTGCCATTCAAGATGCCTTCAGCAAGCCATCGGAACTTGATACCAATATGGTTAATGCACAACAAGCGCGTCGTTTCTTAGACCGTGTTGTTGGTTTTATGGTATCGCCACTTCTTTGGAAGAAAGTCGCACGTGGTTTATCTGCAGGGCGTGTTCAATCCGTTGCAGTGCGTTTAGTTGTTGAACGTGAAGGCGAAATTAAAGCTTTTGTACCAGAAGAATACTGGGATGTGTTTGCTGAACTTCAAACAGCGGCAAGTGATAAATTAAAACTTGAAGTTGTTAAGTATAAAGGCGATGCCTTTAAGCCTAAGAATGAATCTGAAGCAAATGTTGCTGTAAGTGCACTAAGCTCAGCAGGGTTTAAAGTTGTTGCACGAGATGTTCGTGGCACGAGTAGTAAACCGTCAGCGCCCTATATCACTTCTACTTTACAACAAGCAGCCAGCACACGTTTAGGCTTCGGCGTTAAGAAAACCATGATGTTGGCGCAGCGCTTATATGAAGCCGGGCACATCACTTATATGCGTACAGACTCAACGAACTTGAGCCAAGAAGCATTAGATAACGTTCGTGAGATGATCAGCTCTGAGTTTGGTACTGCCTACTTACCAGAAAATCCAATTCGATACGGAAGTAAGCAAGGTGCTCAGGAAGCTCACGAAGCGATTAGGCCTTCAAACGTAAAACTTGAAGCCGCATTTCTAAATGAGGTGGAACGTGACGCACAGCGCTTATACGAGCTTATTTGGCGTCAATTTGTTGCATGTCAGATGACACCTGCACAATATGATGCAACAAAACTTAAAGTTGAAGCGGGAGATTACTTATTAACGGCTTCAGGCAGAACGCTTAAATTTGATGGTTGGACTAAAGTACAACCTGCGATTAAGAAAAAGAACGATGAAGAAAGTGATTTGCCAATGTTATCGATTGGTGACGTACTTAGTCTTGATGGTGTAGAACCCAACCAACACTTCACTAAACCACCTGCACGTTTCAGTGAAGCATCGTTAGTTAAAGAACTTGAAAAGCGTGGCATTGGTCGTCCGTCAACCTATGCAACGATTATTTCTACTATCCAAGACCGTGGCTATGTAAAAGTTGAAAATCGCCGTTTTTATGCTGAGAAAATGGGTGAAATTGTCAGTGAGCGTTTAGTTGGTAGCTTCCCTGATCTTATGAGCTATGACTTTACTGCTGATATGGAGCAGACATTGGATGATGTTGCTCATGGTGAACTTGACTGGAAGAATGTTCTCGACGGTTTCTATAAGGGCTTTACCGGTAAGATTGAAAAAGCTGAACTAGAGCCTGATGAAGGCGGCATGAAACCAAACCATATGGTTGAGACAGACATCGAATGCCCAACATGTCACCGACATATGGGAATTCGTACTGGGTCAACAGGGGTATTCCTTGGTTGTTCAGGCTATGCTCTTCCTCCGAAAGAACGTTGTAAAACTACAATGAACTTAACGCCGGGTGATGAAGCCGTCAGTGATATTGCAACATCAGAAACCGATGCTTTGAGAGCGATGAAACGTTGCCAAATCTGTGGCACGGCAATGGACAGTTACCTCATTGATGAATCTCGTAAACTGCATGTTTGTGGTCAAAACCCAAGTTGTGAAGGTTATGAAGTTGAAAAAGGTACATTCAAAATCAAAGGGTATGATGGTCCTTTGATTGAGTGCGATCGTTGTAGTGCAGATATGGAGCTTAAAAACGGTCGTTTCGGAAAGTACTTTGGTTGTACAAATGAAGAATGTAAAAATACTCGTAAATTGTTGAAAAATGGTGAGGTAGCACCACCAAAAGAAGATCCTATTTTCTTACCTGAATTGAAATGTACAAAATCAGATGCCCATTTTGTTCTACGTGACGGTGCTGCAGGCATATTCTTAGCAGCAAGTACGTTCCCTCGTTCAAGAGAAACGCGCGCACCATTGATTGAAGAACTGGTTAAGTACAAATCTCTGTTGTGGGACAAGTACAGTTATTTAGCTGATGCTCCAACAAAAGATGATCAAGGAAATAAGACCGTCGTTAAATTTAGTCGTAAAACTAAAGAGCAATATGTTGTTGGCGATAAAGAAGGTAAGCCTTCAGGTTTTGTTGCTAAGTTCGTAGACGGTAAATGGAATATTGAATCTAAGGCTAAAGTGCCTAAGAAGAAGTAGTTTAAAGAAATGATATAAGCCGCTTCTTATAGCGGCTTTTTCTTGTATAAAATGCGTGGCTCATATCAGAATCCAAACTGCTCTGGTAAACTAAATGTGTGTTTGCCATTGAGATACTTTTCGTTATGGAAATACTCAGCATAGTCGACCTGATAAGTAATCAAAAATGCTACGAAAGAG
>NZ_JAFEUN010000017.1 GCF_016900895.1 Parashewanella hymeniacidonis | reverse complement strand
TTGTGATGTTGCTGGGTAACATAATATGCCTTAGTGGAGGCTTGAGCCGTATGCAGTGAAAGTTGCACGTACGGTTCTTAGGAGAACGGCATCTGGTAACAGGTGTCGTTTATCCGACAAAAGTGAATTATATGAGGTTGAAAAATCGCAACGGAATCAATTGTCAATTGCCCGGCTTTAACTAAGCTGGTGTTTTATAATTGCGTCAAGATATCTTGTTGCAGCCTCAGCGGTATTGGAGAATAAAGCCCACATTGATGAGAGGTGGGTCTCGATAAACTTTTCAAATTTTGAACTTTACTTATTGAAGTTTAATACTGCCCCTTTGCACATATGCCATTCTATCGGCTACTCCCTCTAACTCTACCGTCACGAATCATCGACGCAGTAGTGAACATAATCAAAATAGTTTTTGCAATCACTTAATTAATATTTTTTCATACAGAGTCAGAGGATACAAATGTTCGTTAAAATGACAGCATGGAATGAGTGAGATATCTTCAAAAGTATAGGAGAAGGTATGACAGATCGTATTTATTCTTCAGATTCTGCTGTCTGCTATGACTATAACGATGACAAAAAAGATACAGCCATTTCTTCAGGTGATGATAATCACGCATCTAAGCAAGGTCTTGCAACCGAGCCAGTCTGCGATAGCGGCATGCAAAGTGAACCGCTGTCATCGGATCTAATCGAAGAATTTGAAATTATACCTGTTGAGGAAGTTAAAAAAGGTGAAAGCAATCTTAAGTCAGTAACCAATGATGAGGTCAGGAGAGCAATCATTACAGGGGGCAAAAGTGGTACGTTTGTGATTCAGTTATGCGAGGGCTGGAAAACACTGCCAGAAACCACGAAAGCTGGCTTCAAGACTAACGCCAGCAGAACCCTCATGAGAATGAAGAATATCTCTCTTCTTCGGGGGGTCGCAACTGACGAAAATCTGAGAGAAGTAATGGTCGGCCCCAATCATTACTTCGGAACATTAGTAAAAACACACCAATATGTTTACCAAATTGAGATAAATAATGGCTTTCCTACGTTTATTTCTTCAGATAAACCTTCTCCCGATTTCTCAGAACAAGGAACACTGCAGGCACCGAAATCCGATGAGGTATATCAGATAAAGTTAGACTCAGAGCATAAGTGGTGTAGTGGTAAAAAAACTCAATGTGCCAATGACTTAAAGGATCAGATTAAAGATAGGAAATCAGCGGCTTCTCTTACCGCTCATTTAGGGGTTCTAACCCTGCCAGATGATTGTGTGATCTTACCTGAGGTTGAGGCAACGAAGGTTGATTTAAGTTCTTTCGGCTCTCGGTTGGTCAAGAACGATCAGCCTTTCATCTTAACAAAAGGGCCGGAAGACCCAATGGACGTCGTAACATACCATTTTGGATTGGATTATGCTAACTACCAAATAAGAAGTGGAAATGGAGTTTTCCTTGAAACTCATGACTTTACTCAAATTATGACACCCCTTACTCCAAACTCGTCAGGATTTATTACGCTGGGACGCATTGTTGAGGATAAGGAAGAAAAGCGATTAGAACTAATCGGCATTAAAGTTCCCTTTGGCTATTCTATCGTGGTTGATAAAGGTTGCATTCACGGGGACACAACGTTTACCGGAGAATATGCGATGGCAATGACAGTTGACCATAATACAATGGCAAGCGCTGATGTGGTGTTTCTCCGCAATAAAGGCGGCAAAAATGTAACCATTCATTCTATGATGCCTATGGCCGAACAGATGGTTCAGGGGAAGCTCAATGATGACGACGAGCGCTTACGGCCAATTGCAGTCCCGACATCCGGCTACGATTGGGTTATTTCAGCACTAAAAAGAGGTGCAAAGAAAAGAATCGGTGATATTCCTAAAAAAGGGTCTGTAGTAAGTAGAGTTGTCACTAATCCTATGTCAACATCTTGGCTTAAAGCTCTTTTTAAGGGTTTAGTTGGTTAGGAACGCTATATGACCAACAAATGGGTGTGACAAGTTAAAAAATCAAGCTAACTTCGCAAGAATTTAGAATTAATGCTCTAAGTAATTTTGGGGCAAAAGTTGTTTAAGAAAGTGCTTCGCACTTTAAAATGTCGCGGGCTTTCTGCCCACACCCGAGAAAGAAGGGAGTTCACCAGCAAACTCCCCTCTTCCATCTCCCCATGCCGCCGCACAAAGTTAAACGTAATTCCTCTTATGGCAAAAAATACCTACGCTACTTTTCACCAACGAAGAATTACAACTTTGTCATGGGGGACACTGTAGCCTGCAAGGTTTCAGTTTTTTTCTAAAAACTCTTACTTTATTAGACTTATATACTGTTTAAGGGCTGATGCTCCCCATCGAAGCTGTTGAAGATATTATTGAATGCAAAATGGCCTGGGCGAGACAGGACGTCGAGCCAAGCTCTGGGGTACAGGTCGTTCTCGCACATCCATGTGCTTCACGACATTCAGGCGTCCTGCCTATCAGATGTACCATCAGAGCTGTTAGTCATTTATTCGTAACCATTCACCAGCCCCGTATTGACTTTTCAAATAAACAGTGAAACTTACTTGCGGGGTGGTACTTGTGTCACAAAACAATGGCAAGCTTGTAGTTATAAATGCCAATAAACGGGAGTTTGAGATTGTCAATACCCCTCTGGTGAATGCTTACATTTATTCAATCATATCTGAAAAGCTCAGCTTCGTTTTGGCGGTGTGGTATGCAATACCACGACCTTATAAACTTCACAGAAGTTTTGTTGTTTGATGAAAAAATGATGCTGTACATCAACAATGCATTGGACACCCGCCTTCGCAAGTGTGACGCTAACGACTTGAATTTAAATGACTTAGGCCAGCCAACTTTGAGGCAAAAGCTACTTAGAAAGAGGGAAACTGCTAGCTTAAGCAGCTCAAAAAGTTTCAAACTTTATTGTCTTATTTTTAATCATTAATGTTGAGTTCTAAACTTTAATGTACGATAGCAGCTGCTCTAAATTTCAACCTTTCTTTAGTTCACTTTCTTCTATACTCAACTTATTCCTTTGAAACGTGTGAGTATAGAGATGAAAAAGTATAACTTTCGTGATCAGCAGCGACTCAATAACCACATCTCCAACAAACACAATAGAACCAGCGGAGTTTTATTTGATCATGTTGAAGATGCATATCTTGTTCATATCGCCATTCATCCAGGTATGTCGCATGCATATCATTATTATAAAGAAGGAGCTGATGTTTTTAAATATTGCCCCTAAAGGGCATAACGAAAATGATAATTTTGATTTGTAGTCATTAACTATGAGGGAAGGAAATGAAAAAAATAAATTTTCAGGATCAAACGTTACACAAACAATTACGACTATGGCCAGATAACGCCTATTTTGTTCCAATGTTCGAACATGTTGAACAGGCAAATCTTGGTTTAATAAAAATCGAACCATTGCAACAGCAGCAAAAGCATTTTCATAAGCAAGGAGCAGACATTTTCATCATCACTGCTGGAAAAGGAGTTCTGCATTATGGCGATGTGTGTAGCGAGTCAGGGAAATTACTGAATGAAATGTCGATGGAAATCGAAGTCGGAGATGTCTATTTTGTTGAGCCTTACCAAATGCATTCGTTAGAAAACGTAAGTGAAAACGAAGCTCTCTTGCTGTTGAATATTGCTCCGGCATCACATGGGGACACTGACAGTTTTGATTTAAATTAAGCTATTTAGTCGTATTTTAATTCAGTCATTATATTTTAAAAACAATTTTGCTTTGGAGTTTATCTCTATTATATTTTGATTCTTGAGTTTTATGGTCTTTATTGTTTGCGTTTTGTGAGTGTATGTTTTGCGATGACATCTATGTTAACTCTCACTTACTCATTTCTATGGTGTAAATGCATACCTTAAAAAAGTACACTTACCTCTTATAAAAGGAATCAAACAATTAAAATATAAACTTAGGTAATAAAGTCATGATGAAATCACTTTCGACCAGGATTTTTGCTGGTCTATTTATGGGGTTGATACTGGGCACAATTGTGCAGTATTTCTTAGCCGATATCTCTTTCTTTTCAGACTCACTGGTGAACTTTTTATCTGGCATAGGTAGCATGTTCGTAAACATGATTATGATGCTAGTGGTTCCATTAGTTTTTGTGAGTATCGTTTGTGGTGTGTGCGAGCTTCCTGATTTAAGAAGCTTTGGTCGTTTAGGTGGTAAAACCTTTGGCTTTTATATTATCAATACTATGATTGCAATCAGTGCAGCACTAGCTGTGGCGCTAATTATGCAGCCAGGCACGGGTGTTGATATGAGCAGTAAAGCGCAATTAGCGATTACAGCTACTGAGTTACCAAACTTAATGACCTTACTCGTCAATATTGTGCCCAATAACCCTGTAAAAGCCTTTATGGAAGGTAACATGCTACAAGTTATCTTTATGGCGTTATTACTTGGTGGTGTCATTAAATCGATTGGTGAGCCTGTTGCGAGTGCGGTAAAAGGTTTCCAAACGGCTAATAAAATCATGATGAAGTTGATCACTGTAGTGATGAGCTTAGCGCCAATTGGTGTGTTTGCATTGATGTTTAAACTGGGTGCAACGTTAGAAGCTGATGCATTCTTCAATGTGGCTCAGTATGTGATTTTGATTTTGGTACTGCTTAATCTTTGGTTATTTGTTGTTTACCCATTTGCGGTGAGCATGTTCACAGGAATTTCAGCGAAAGAGTTCCGTGAAAAGACCCGTGAGCAAGTGCTGTTTTCATTGTCTACCGCAAGCTCGAACGCAACAATACCTGTAACTATGCGTACATTAACTGAGAAATTAGGCGTTAATCGTGCTGTTGCAGGTTTTGGAGTACCGCTTGGAGCCACCATGAACATGGGCGGTGTTTCGATTTATATCACCATTGCAATTTTCTTTGTCGCGAATGCGTTTGGCACACCATTTACAGTAGAACAGCTGCCAGCGCTCATTTTTAGCATTTTCTTATTGTCTGTTGGTGCTGGTGGAGTTCCTGGTGGTGGTATGGTGATGATTGGTGTGCTAATTCATCAAACAGGCCTGCCGATTGAAGCCTTTGCTATCGTAGCAGCTATTGACCGTATTATTGATATGTTTGTAACTTCAAGTAACGTTGTAGGTGATACAGCGGTAGTGACGATTGTTGATAAAACAGAGCAAAAGCATCAGCAAGAAGTCGTAGAGCCTTAGTTGGACGTTGATATCTATACCCATGATACTTGAAGATGCATGTTTCAGGACTTTTTCAGCGCCAATTCTTTGAGGCGCATTAGCGAAGGAATATCGGGATTCTTTCGAGCTAATGTAACAAAGAAGAATTGTCGCTGAGAAGTCCACGAAGTGCGAGTTGCACAGCGTGTTACTCTGTGTTGCCAGTGCTAACAATAGCTCACTATTGCTGCACACTGTCGCCTTGATTAACAAGTTGTGCATTCTCGCTGAAATCGAGCATCTTCAGTTATCATGGGTATAGACATAAAAAAAACGGCGCTTTCGCCGTTTTTTTATGTCTCAAATTAACCAGTCATTTAAGCGTGATATTTAAGGCATTCGTTTACTTCATTGGCGCTACCAAGTACAACCGCAACACGTTGATGAATCTCTTGTGGTTCAATATCCATAATAGATTCGTAACCCGTAGAGGCAACCCCTTGCGCTTGCTCTACTAAAAAGGCCATAGGATTCGCTTCGTACATTAAGCGTAACTTAAACGGTTTGTTCGGTTTTTTATTGTCTGTTGGATAAGTAAAAATGCCGCCACGAGAAAGTACTCGATGCACATCTCCCACCATCGCAGCAATCCAGCGCATGTTAAAGTTTTTAGCTCTTGGGCCTGTATCGCCTTTAATTAAATCTGCAATATAGTTTTGCATTGCAGGCTGCCAAAAACGTTGATTCGACATATTGATAGCAAATTCTTTGGTATCAGCTGGAATTGTGACGTCTGCATGAGTCAATAAGAACTCGCCAGTTTCAGGATGCAAAGTAAAGAAGTTAACGCCACTTCCTGTTGTTATAGCAAGCATTGTCGAAGGGCCATAAAGTACATAACCAGCTGCAAGCTGATTACGGCCAGACTGTAGGAAAGACTGCTCAGTTAACTCGCCATTTTTAGCTGGAAGTACAGAAAAAATCGTCCCCACTAATGAGTTGATGTCAATATTTGATGAGCCATCTAAAGGGTCGAAGCAAACTAAGAACTTACCATCACGATGAACACTGACGACATGATCTTCCTCTTCAGAAGCTAAACCTTTTACTGTGCTATCAGCGTTCAAAGCACCTTTGAGCATGTCATTGGTGATGATATCCAGTTTCTTTTGCGTTTCACCTTGCACATTTTCTTGCTCAGTTTCGCCTAACACACCCGCTAGAGCGCCGTGCTGAACAGCATTGCTGATTGACTTCGCACTGTCGGTTAACGTAAGTAGAAGCTGAGATAAATCGGCATCAATGCCGCTTTCATTTAAATACTGCGAAAAGGTTTGCATCATAGATCCTTAAAAGCGTGGGACATTTCTGCCGCAGGATCATACAGTAGCCATTTATAAATTGCAGTCTAAGAATGATTGTTATTAAAATATCAGTATTCAGAAGAGCGTCCAAATGAGTCTGAAAAAATCAATAATTTGAAACATTAATTATTCAAAGACCTTAACTTTTGAATAGTGGAAAAAGAGGACCATTGGTATAAAAGCACTCGTTATCACTAAAAGCTGGCTGATAGCATTGAGGTTAAGTAGGTGAAGTATCATTACCAAGACTGCACCAATGGCTACTTGGCAAAAACTGAGTAAAGCTGAAGCCGTTCCTGCCTTTTCTGGGTATGGATGCAGAGCTTGAGCAAAACAAACTCCGACAAGTATAGCAAACCCAGTTGTGCCAATGATTACAGGTAGCATGTAACTGATTGGTGATTCATGTTTGGAAAGTACTGCTAATATCACACCTGCAAGAATCATCATTACCATACCGACACTGACCAATCGTTTGGGTTTTATTCGCTTTAGTAATATCTTGGGTAAAAAGAGGTTAGTGAATATGTTTATGGCGCCATTTAAACTGAACCAAAAGGTAAAGGTTTCTTGAGAAAGGCCAAGGTGCTGCATCAACCAAACCGGTGAACTGGATATATACGAAAATATCATCGCCATGGATAAAGTAAGCACGATGGCATTGAATAAGAAAATGGGTGACTTGGCGATATTAACATATTGCTTTAAAGGCAAAATTTGGCTGTATTTGATCGTATTACTTGGCCGTGTTTCTTGAAGAAAAAAATAAGCAAAAAAAAGCGTGAGTCCACAGAGAATTGCAAGAAATGCAAATGTACTGTGCCAACCGAAGTGAACAGATAAAAAGTGGCCAAGTGTAGGAGCGAATGCGGGGCTTAAACACCTAATACTGACCAGATAGTTAAAAATATGACTACTTTCTTTAGGATCAAAGCTGTCTCGAATACAAGCAAAAGTGCAAACGCCAAGTGCACAAGAGCCTAAACCCTGAAAGAAACGGAATACTAAATGGCTTTCAAAGTGGGTAATTAAAAAGAGCGCTGTTGAGCAGCACAAGTAAATCAACAGCCCTGTAAGGATAACTGGACGTCGACCAATTCTGTCCGCTAAAGGGCCAAGGAACAGCTGCCCAACGCCGAGGCTGAACAAATAAATGGTAATCGTCCAATGCATCTCATCAACGGAAGTAGACATACTCTTTGCGATAATAGGCAATGCGGGAATGAAGATATCAGTAGCAAAAGGACTCAATGTCGCCATTAATACTAAAAATAAAATGAGACTGTTTTTTGTCATTTAAGGGGCTAGTCTTCCGTTTAATAAGTTAAGGGCATTTCTTTTTAACAGCTCTCTTTGAAAACGCTAGCTAAATGGCTGAGATGTTCCGTTTTCTTTTATTACTGTCAGCATTTTGTAAGTTTAGGAGAGGGAATCGGAAATGCATTACATTGACTGAAGAAAAAGAAAACTGCCCTACAGTGAAATGAGTGTAGTGGTGTAAGGCAGAACCGTATGGTTTTTGTAGGGATGGTTAAGGGTGTTTAAATTAAATTTGCTCAGGTTCTTTTTCTAAGTCTCTTAGTTGTTTAATGATGAACAGTGGTACGAAGCACAGTGAGAAAATAACCAATTGCTCTGTCGAAGAAAAATGAAGAGCTTGCACTAGAGTTACCAGTAATGCGGATAAGCTCATCTGGATAAAACCAAGTAGAGCAACGGCTGACCCCGCATTAGCTTTAAATCCTGATAACGCTTTGCCTGCACAAGTTCCCATAAGTAATGAAAAGCCCATAAAGCCAAACATGACTGGGAGCATGTAGTTAATTACGGTCATGCTGTGCTGAAAACTGGTGAGCAACACACCAGAAGTAACCACCATGCCCATACCAACTTTAATGATGCTATTGATTTTGAAGTGTTCAATTAGTTTTGGGGTTAATAAGCTAACCACGATATTTAAGCCTGCATTTAAACTGAACCAGTGAGTGAACGTCTCTTCAGATAAATGAAACTGATGGATGAAAACGTTGGGTGCGGTACTTACAAAAGCAGTAATAGAGGCCATAGACAGCATCACTACAGTGGCATAAAAAACAAAGCTGGAATTGGTAATAATGCTTTTATAAGCTGATGCTTTAGTCACTTTCTTTCTAGGAATATACGTTTCTTTAAAGCAGTTGAATGCGACAACACCAAAAATAGCGGCAAATTCAGTCATGAAGACAAAGTTACTCTGCCAACCGTATGAAACCGTTAAAAAATATCCCAGAATAGGCGCAACAGCAGGTATACAGAAGATCATGCCATTCAAGTAGCTGAAAATTTGGCTACTTTCTTTAGTGTCAAATCGGTCTTTCACACTGGCAAAGACTGAAACAATGATGGCGCACGAGCCTAGCCCTTGAAAAAATCTAAGTATTAAATGAAGTTCAAAATTATCTTCGAACACCATTAATAAAGCACTAATGGCGTACAAAACAACACCAAGTAGTGCGATGGAACGGCGCCCAATCCTATCTGAAATTGAGCCTAAAAATAACTGCCCGATACCTAAACTAAAAATGAAAACTGTAATGGTCCACTGCATTTGTGTGGTTGAAACATTAAAGTCAGAGGCCATGATTGGTAGTGCTGGTAAAAATATATCAATCGCCAATGGGCTGAATATTACTAGTGGCAGTAATACTGCAATTAACCTTAGTTGCTTCATGTCTCATACAATATTCGTGAAAGTGTGATCTGGATTATATTTTTGCTTGGCTATGAATAAAAATGATTTATAGTTAATCCATGTATTCCATATAGGAATGATAATGGCCCAAGCATTCGATTTAAATTTATTAAAAGTTTTGGATGTACTTTTAGAAGAACGCAATGTCACTCGTACTGCCAAGCGTTTATTTGTTACTCAATCTGCGGTAAGCAAACACTTATCTCGTTTAAGAGAGATGTTCAGCGACCCTTTGTTATTGAGAAGTGGTAAAGAACTGATTCTTACTCCTAAAGCGATTGAATTAGCAGTTAAATTAAAACCGATACTTCAAGAGGTTAATAACCTCACTCAGGTCAGTAACTTTGAACCGAGAACATGTGAGCGCATCTTCCGTTTTGATATGATGGAGATTGCTTTCTCAGTGACTCTGCCTGAATTTATGCCTGCGATATTAGAGTCGGCACCGCTGGTTAAGATTGGTACGAAAACTTGGAATGATCAAACAATTCAAAGGTTGAGTAATTGCGAAATAGACTTTGCAATTCGTTGCTTAGAGCAAGATTCTCGTTCATACAATCATCTTGATAAACTCCCCGATAACTTAGTCTATGCCGAATTAAGTAAGGACTATGCTACGTGCGTCGTAAGAAAGGGACATCCGATTTTATCTGAGGGGTGGACACTTGAAGGCTTTTTGAAGCAAAAACATATTCAAGTAACAGGAGGCGGTACTCGTCATTGGCTACTTGATGAAATTCTGATTAAGAAAGGTCTCGAACGTGAATTTGTAGTGGAAATGCCAGATTTTCAAGGTGCATTTCGTTTGTGTGAAAGAACCAATCTTGTGTTGTGCGCACCTTTTGGACAAGTACAAGATATGATTCAGCATTTCGAACTCGAAATGGTCGATATTCCAATCGAAATGGAAAAGGGCATTTTTGTGTTAATTTGGAATCAATACTTTGATCAAGATCCCGCCCATAAGTGGATGCGAGAGCACATTGTTTCGACAATGAAATCATCCAGTAAATCGGTATAATCGAAAAAATGCATAAAAAATACAATAAAGGAACCATAATGAGAAAAAGTTGGGTAACAAGTTTTGTCTTGAGTGCGCCACTGATAATCGGATCTGGATTAACAAGTCAGGCCAATGCTATGGAAGCAAAAATGCAAGGAAACAAGCAACCTCTGACGATTGAACGGTTTAATGCATCACCAGCGTTAGCGGGGAAAAGTCCACGCGGCTTAAAGTTGTCGCCAGATGGCACAAGGGTAACTTACCTTGCAGGACGAGCAACCAATCAGAACTTTTATGATTTATGGCAGATGGACGTTGAATCTGGCAAAACCAGTATTCTGGTCAATGCTGATAAGTTAGCTTCTGGTGAGTTATCTGACGAAGAAAAAGCCCGTCGTGAGCGCCAGCGGATTTATGGTCAAGGGATAATGGAATACGGCTGGTCGGCAGACAGTCAATCCATTCTCATTCCTGCATCAGGTAAGTTGTACCTCTATTCATTGGCCGCAGACAAAGTGAAAGCTTTATCAATTGGAGAAGGCTTTGCTACGGATGCGAAGATGTCTCCAAAAGGCCATTTTGTTTCTTTTATTCGTAACCAAAACCTTTATGTTCTAAATCTAATCAGTAATAAGCTGACTCAAGTTACTAAAGATGGCGGCGGTGCTATTAAGAATGGTATGGCTGAATTCGTTGCTCAAGAAGAAATGGGTCGTTATACCGGATATTGGTGGACGGATGACGAATCTCATATTGCCTATACCAGAGTGGATGAGTCCGGTGTTGAACTTGTTACTCGCAATGAAATCTATGCAGATGGGATTAAATTAACTGAGCAACGTTATCCGTATGCTGGTAAAACGAATGTCAAGATTCAGCTAGGGATCGCAAACCTTTCGACTCTAAAAACACAATGGGTGAATTTAGGAAAAGAGCAAGACATATACCTACCAAGAGTTAAATGGCTTCCTGGTGGGAAGCAGTTATCTTATCAATGGCAAAGCCGTGATCAGAAGACATTGATGTTCCAAGTTGTATCGATCAATAATGTGAATAAACCACACACATTGATTACTGAAACCAGTAAAGCTTGGGTTAATTTAAATGCTGACCTTCATTTCTTAAATAAGCAAAAAGCCTTTATTTGGGCATCTGAACGTGATGGTTATGAGCACTTATATCTATTGGGTAACGATGGAAAACTCATCCGTCAGTTAACGAAAGGTAATTGGACTGTCGATGCACTCGAATACGTTGATGAAACAAATGGTTGGGTTTATTTTACGGGGCGAAAAGATACACCCGTTGAACGTCAACTATATCGTGTTCCTCTCGCTGGTGGAACAATAGAAAGAATCAGTCATCGTTCGGGCATGCACAATGCTGTATTTGCAAAGAAGAAAAGCGTTTATCTAGATTATTTCAACAGTTTAACTCAGCCGCCACAGATCAGTCTTCATAGCGATGATGGTAAGTTACTGCAATGGGTTGAGCAAAATGAAGTTAAACAAGGTCACCCCTTATATGACTATGCTGGATTATGGCAGCAACCTGAATTTGTGAAGTTAAAAGCAGAAGATGGGCAAACACTCTACAGTCGTATTTTTAAGCCTGTGCCGTTCGATGTTTCAAAAAAATACCCTGTTGTTGTTCGAGTTTATGGCGGCCCGCACGCTCAGTTAGTAACAAATAGCTGGACAGATAAAGATTACTTTACTCAGTATCTTCTACAACAAGGTTTTATTGTTTATCAGTTAGATAACCGAGGCAGTGCACACAGAGGTACAAAGTTTGAACATGCAATTTATCACAATTTAGGAAATGTGGAAGTTGATGATCAAAAGGTGGGTGTGGATTACTTAAGAAGTTTACCGTACGTTGATGGCGGTAATATTGCTATCTATGGTCACAGCTATGGTGGTTATATGGCTCTGATGGGAATTTTTAAAGCTCCTGACTACTTTAAAGCTGCAATTTCAGGTGCACCTGTAACGGATTGGCGCTTATATGATACGCATTACACTGAGCGATACATGGGAAGCCCTGTAACTAATAAGAAAGGCTATGATGCCAGCAGTGTATTGCCTTATGTAAAAAATTATCAATCAGGCTTGTTGATGTATCATGGTATGGCCGATGACAATGTATTATTTGAAAACAGTACTCGAGTGTATAAAGCACTGCAAGACGAAGGTAAATTATTTCAAATGATAGATTACCCTGGCTCTAAGCACTCTATGCGTGGTGAGAAGGTCCGTAATCATTTGTATAAATCATTAGCTGACTTTCTAGAGAGAAAATTAAAGTAACCAACGTTATTAGAAACAAAAAAACCAGAGCATAGCTCTGGTTTTTTTTGAGAAGAATACGAATTATTCGCTAAGTTCAGCGCAGAAACGATAGCCTTCACCGTGAATCGTTGCGATGATTTCAGGGGTATCAGGTGTGCTTTCAAAATGCTTACGGATGCGACGAATGGTTACGTCTACTGTACGGTCATGAGGTTTAAGTTCACGGCCTGTCATTTTCAATAGAAGATCAGCACGAGTTAAAATCTTGCCTGGATTTTCTACAAAATGAAGCATTGCACGGAATTCACTGCGTGGAAGCTTGTAAGATTCACCTTGTGGACTTACGAGAGAACGACTATTGATCTCAAGGGTCCAACCATTGAAGCGATAGGCATCAACTGCTGTTTTCTCTTCAATTTCATGGCCAGAATTACTCACACGTGTCAAAAGGTTACGAGCACGTATAGTTAATTCTCTAGGATTAAACGGTTTAGTGATGTAATCATCAGCACCAATTTCTAAACCTAGGATTTTATCAACTTCATTGTCACGACCTGTTAGAAAGATCAAACCAATGTTATTGATTTCGCGCAACTCTCTTGCTAATAGCAAACCATTTTTACCTGGTAAGTTAATGTCCATTACCACTAAGTTTACTTTGTTGTCTTGCATTGCCTTATGCATTTCTGCGCCATCATTGGCTTCGCTTACTGAATAACCTTCAGCTTCGAAGATACTTCTCAAAGTATTGCGAGTAACTGCTTCATCTTCAACGATTAAAATGTGCGGGTTTTGCATATAAATTACCTAAGCTCAATTAAATTTGTCTTAACATGGGCGCGTATGCTTATTCATTACACACGAACAATTTATCCTTAATGGCGACAATGAATAAAATAAAATAAGTTGTAATCACTTTATTAAGAGGTCGCTAAGCATGTTTTTGGTTCATTGCATCAATGACTCAAACGCGAACTGTACTCACTTCGATAAAAACAGCGGGTCTTAGTTCCTTGGCCAATGTGTTTAATTGAAGTTTAGATGTTAAAGTTATTTAGATCATGTTTTGTACATGCGTTTGTTAACCTGCTTAATCCTTTTGCCTAATTGATCGTACTGTTTCCTACAAAACGACAAATGACAGAGTTAACGTTAACATTGTACTCGTTTTCGGTATTTGTTAACAAATAAAATGTTAATAAAATCCGACGTGGTGTTTTAATATGTTGATATGTGTCACTTTGTCGTTATTTTTTAATGAGTTGTGTGTTTTTAAAAAGTTTGAAAATTGCGAATTATGAACAAAAATTAATCTTCATAAACAGGTTTGGCTTTGCTAAACTGTCCTGGGTTGAGCTTTTTTGGACAAACATATGAGTCCGCAGTCAGATGATTTATGGCATTTTTATAGGGCAACACACTTTCTTCTTACTCAGAAAATCGCAAATCATTTATCCTTCGCTATTGTAACCGCCTGTAATCCTAATGGAAAAATATTATCTCAAAGCCAAAATCGGCTTAGAGATAAAGCGCTTTTACGCTCTATTGAAAATTTAAACTGTCCGTATCGAGCTGTAGTGGGGGCGGCTAAAGATATGTCTCACTTTGAAAAAAGTTGGGCGGTGTTTATCGACAAGAATGAGGCGATACAGCTTGGCACTCAGTTTGTTCAAAATGCAATTTACTATGTAAATAAAGGTGAGCTAACGTTAGTCCCTGTGCTTATGAAAGCAAATGAAGAGTGCTTAGGTGAATTTCACCATCGTGCAAATGTTGTCAGCGAGTTTCCAGATGCGATCAATTTCAGTAAATGAGATTGACAAATTGTATACAATGTTGATAATTTCATTCGTCTTGGTGAACTATTCGCCAACAACGCCTAAAGTTTGTTGATAAGTAAACTTTAGGCAACAGAAGAGGAGCGTTAACTAGGTAGTAAGCTTGAGGAGCATCATCTCCAATGACAGCTTATGAGGGAGATTAACGCCGAGGTGGTTTTTGTGTTGATGATAAAAACTGCCGATCGCTTAGGCTGAATCCTAACGATTGTCACTTATTTTATATTTAAGTGGAGAGCTTCTGGTGATGTATACTCAAATTCCTTTCTAGGGTTGTGTGTCTTGCACCAGGCTCTTCGAATGATGATTCGGAGTGTTGAATGTCTTTTTTACCTTGTTTATTTGTTTTCTTTCCTCGACCGAGGAGAATGGTATGTCATTAGTAATCGCAAAATTTGGTGGAACGTCCGTTGCAAATTATTCTGCTATGGTAAATTGCGCCAAAATTGTATTAAACAATCCAAAAACAAGGCTTGTTGTTGTAAGCGCATCAAGTGGCGTTACCAACCTATTGGTTGAACTCATACGGCCGAGTATTACCGACGAAGATAGAGTGCTACGGTTAACACAAATTGCTGCTATACAATATGAAATTATCGATAGATTGCCTCGCTCTGAAGTTCTCATCGCACAAATTGATTTACTGCTTTCTAGGGTCACGCACTTAAGTGAAAGCCTTGTCCTAAATCGAAGTAAGCAGCTCATTGACGAACTCCTTTCAATTGGTGAACAGTGCTCATCGTTATTATTCAGCTATGTATTGCGTCAGCAAGGACTTGTCGCTGAAAAGTTTGATGTTAGAGATGTGATGCGAACAGACAGTCACTTTGGTAAAGCAGAACCCCAGTTAACAGATATTTTTGAACGCTCAAATGAGTTACTAAGACCACTACTTGAAGAAACCGTTATTGTTACTCAAGGTTTCATCGGTGCTAATCATGATGGTATTACGACCACGCTTGGCCGAGGTGGCAGCGATTATTCTGCGGCGTTACTTGCGGAGGCATTGAATGCCGAAACCGTTGAAATTTGGACGGATGTGGCAGGGATTTACACTACAGATCCACGCCTTGCGCCTAATGCTAGAGCAATTAATGAAATCAGTTTCAACGAAGCAGCTGAAATGGCAACGTTTGGTGCTAAAGTTTTACATCCATCAACAATTCTTCCTGCTGTAAGAAAAGGCATTCAAGTTTTTGTCGGCTCGAGTAAAGCGCCTGATGATGGTGGCACATGGATTCGAAATCAGATTGATCATTCTCCTACATATCGAGCTATTGCCATTCGAAAAGATCAAACGCTTTTAAACCTTCACAGCTTTGACATGCTGCACACTCATGGCTTTCTGGCTGATGTGTTTGCCATTCTCGCTCGACATAAAATTAGTGTAGATTTAATTACTACATCAGAAGTTAACGTGTCTCTTACGCTTGATAAAACTGGATCTGACTCCAGTGGGCAACAACTCTTGAGCAGTACTCTTATCGAGGAGTTAGAACGACACTGTGATGTGAAGGTAGAAACGAACTTATGTTTAGTTGCACTAATTGGTAATAAAATCCCTTCAACAACGGGGATTTGCAGTCGTGTTTTTGAAGTTTTAGCCGACTTTAATGTCAGAATGAGCTCGTTCGGCGCAAGTGAGCATAACCTCTGCTTCTTGGTTTCAGATCATGATGCAGCACACGTTGTTGATGCATTACATCGTAACTTATTTGAGTCGTAAGGAACGAAAATAGTGTTAGCAAAGAAATTAAAAAAGACAGACATCAAAGTTGGAGAACTGGCTACTGGTCAGGCGTTGACAGTACCTATTTATAAGCTGATCCCTGATGAAATATCTGGTCCCAGCGTATATATTCAAGCGAACGTTCATGGTGCAGAAGTTCAAGGTAACGCCGTGATCTTCCAGCTGCTAAAGCAATTAGAACAAAGCCATTTAAACTCTGTGGTAACATTGGTACCACTCGCAAACCCAATGGGAATTAATCAAAAAAGTGGTGAATTTACCTTAGGGCGCTTCGACCCTATAACGGGTGTTAATTGGAACCGAGAGTATCTAGAACACGAGTTTGATATTGAAGTCTGGTATCTCAAACATCAGCATGAAACCGATGATGTATTGATTGCTAAGTTTAGAGACAAACTTCTGTCAAATTGTGTTGAAAGATTAGAAAACCCATGGGGGACCAGTACTGGTAAGAGATTGGCTACTGAACTTCAAAAAATGGGCCACCAAGCGGATATTGTTTTAGATCTGCATACAGGCCCTAAATCCTGCAAGCACCTCTATTGTCCAGAGTATTCTCTAAAAGATGCTGGTTTTTTTTCAATTCCGTACACACTGGTCATTCCTAACGACTTTGCTGGTGCAATGGATGAAGCGATGTTTTGTCCTTGGTGGAAATTATCGGACGTTGCAAAACAATTTGGGCGTAGCCTTAAAGTGGCAGTAAATGCTTTTACCATGGAGCTAGCAAGCCAAGAGCGTATCGATCTCGAAGATGCTAAAGTCGACGCAGATGGGATTATGGCTTATTTATCTCACAGAAAGGTTTTTGACAATAATAGACAACCTCTCGATATGCCAAGATATGGGTGCTTACTAAAAAATTATAAAAAATTTCATGCACCACATGCTGGCATGGTGGAGTATTTAGCTGAACTCGGAAAACCTCTTAGTGCTGACAAACCGTTAGTGAGTTTATTGAGAATGGATCGGTATGGAACGGATGAAGAGCTTCAATATCTCTCTTTACCCACGAGAAGCGTTCCTATTTTACACTTTGCTTCTGCAGCAGTGCATCAGGGAACAGAGCTGTATAAAGTCATGACAGATGTGTTTGAAATTAGATAGCCAGCTAAAAAAATGCTCCGGAAAAATCCGGAGCATTTTGGGTTTAGTTGTTTAACGTTTAAAAGCGATAAGCCCCTTTCACGTACCAGTAACCGCCATTAAAGCCAAATGGTGAAGTCTCATAGTATTGACCTCCCCAGTTGTTGTTTGGAATATTAGTATTATCGAAGAAGTCGAGGCGCTCAGCTTCTTGGTCAAATAGGTTTTGAGCACCAACTGCGATATTGAATGAATCATTGATGTCATAATTCACTTCCATATCAACAGTGTATGCAGCGGATCCTGTTTTAACCGTGGCATCATAGTCAACGTGAACACCTTGGTATTCCCCAAAGTAATTTACACGTGTGAACATATTCCAATCTTCCCAACTTTGTCCCCAAGTGAAAGTGGCTCGATTATTTGGTAAATCTTTTTCTAAACGAGCAACTTTGAATTCACCTGTAATGTCAGAATATTTATCAACATTGGTATCATTCCAGTTGTACGAAAGGGCAAAGTTAGCGTCACCACTTAATAGGCTAGTGCTATAACTTGCAACAATATCAATGCCCTGGGTTGTCGTATCGAAGTCATTGGTAAAGAAGCTGACTTTTGATAGCCCATCCACGTTAGGAACACCATCATTCTTAAGTAGTTGCTTTTGTGCATCCGTAAGTTCAATCTTGTTTGATTGACCAATACGGTCTTCAACTTGAATGTTGTAATAATCAACCGTTAAGAAGAAATCTCCGACATTGAAGACACCACCTAAGGTATAACTGAATGACTCTTCAGGAGAAAGTGCTTTACCGCCTAATACCTGTGAAATAGGGTTGGTAGGAGGTAATAGTGCTGAATCAACTAACACACCACTTGAAAGTTCAGTTTGTACGTTGGTAAAGTTTGCCTGACCAACTGTGGGCGCTCTAAAGCCAGTGTTGATTGAGCCACGCAGAGCAAAAGTATCGGTTAGATCCCAGTGTGCTGCGACTTTATAGTTAAAGGTTGAACCAAATGTTTCATAATCTTCATAGCGACCTGCTACGTCCATTAAGAAGCTTTCGGTAAATGGCATACTAAACTGCGCATACAATGCTGAGTTTTTACGTGTATATTCGCCAGCAGAACTTGGTTTATAGCCCGGGAAACCATTCGATCCAATACTAAAGCCTTGATCGAAAAGTGGGCCAACAATAAACGAAGCTTCATCACCAGCAATGACTTCATATGTTTCTTTGTGCCACTCATAACCAAATGCTATTGCCACATCATCCATCATCCCCCAATCAGCCATCTTTACGAAGTCGGCATTGAAGGTCCATTCAGTGTTAATGGCTTGACCAGGACTGAAATCTCTTGGAGTGTCAGACCCTAATGAGGCGTTTACTGTGTTGTAAATAAAATACTTCGAATCATTCTGACCAAAAGAGCCGCTAAAGTCATAGCTAATACCCTTAAGCCAATCCATTTGGAATTCACCACTCGTTCCAGCCGTTAAAGAAGTATCTTCAATATGGCCACCGAAATTTGGTGTGAAACCACCAGGTATTATTTGATTAAAAGCGAAACAGTTTGCGGCCTCAAGACTAGAAAGTGCAGCAGAATCAGGAATACCATTAACAATAGGTACGACAGGACACCCTAGTTGACCATCTTTACCATCGAGTGAGCCAACAAGCACGGTTTCAGGCGCTGCATCCCATAATTTTTGCAATGCCTCTTGATCTGCACCTGGACGATACATTGCTTGTCCGTTGATTTCACGAACAATACCACCATAAACACCCGGCCGATTATTTGGGTTTCGATAATAGAAACCACCACGAGCATCGCGCTTGGAATAATTACCAAACATATAGGCTTTAGAGTGCTCATCTAAATCTAAGCCTAGATTAGCAAAGATGGTGAGGTCATCACTGATTTCAGGTGAACCCCAGACTTGGGCTGGGTTTTCGACATCCAATCCAGCAGCCGCAAATGCAGCAGCATCAGGGCGCTGTACACTTCGGCTGGTTGCATCAGCATCTTTTAGCTGGAAACTTAAATTCACAAAACCATTTTCAGTGAGCGGCATACCTATGTTGCCTGCAACTTGGGTACTGGTCCCATCACCTTCATAGTATTCACCGTGTTTTACTTCAATCGAACCACCATCACTGTTGTCTTTTAATTGGAAATTAACTACGCCAGCAATAGCATCAGAACCATATTGAGCTGCTGCACCATCACGTAATACTTCAACTTGTTTTAATGCAATGCTCGGAATAACTGAAATATCAGGCCCTTGTGCACCATCGTTAATACCGCCACCGAGAAGGGTAATCACAGATGAGCGGTGACGTCGTTTGCCATTAAGTAAAATCAAGGTGCTGTCAGCAGAAAGCCCACGCAGGTTCATTGGACGAACTAATGAAGCTGCATCACTGATAGGATTAGAATGAACGTTAAGTGAAGGTACAGTGCCTTTAAGGATTTCAAGCATATCGGTATTACCCGATTTTTGGATTTCGTCTGCGCCTATAATATCAACTGGGACTGGAGAATCGCCTATTGAACGAGGTGCTGAACGTGTGCCTACAACAGCGATTTTTTCGATATTAGCATCTCGATTTGCTTTAGATTCGTCTTCTGCGTTTGCATTGCTGGATATTGTTGCTCCACCGAGCGCCATTGCCACAGCAAAGCTCAGGGAGCTCAAACTGAAAACACGTGTGTTTTTTTTCATTGATATTGCCCTTTATTGAACATTTCATCATTCGTAAAATAAGCCCTAATAAGAGATCTAAATTTTTGGTTTTATATGATCTTACTCAACAGCTAGTGCAGGTTGGTTGCATGTATATTCATGCTTAAATCATTATTAAACATTTTTTTAACATTATGTAAACTAATTTTAACGTTAACCCTATCTGTTGTAAGGGTAAAGTTAGATGGAAAAACTTGTAACTTTAGGGAAACTGTGGTGTACCTTAAAAAGATTGATGGAAAGAATGGGTCATGAAAAATGTAAACAAAAATTATGAGAGGTAAAGTGAGAATAGATAAAGATGCTATTGATAGGCTAGCCTCACGAGTAAATTGAGACTAGCCTTGAGGGCGTACCGCTTAAGAGCGATGTACCCTTTTTGTTTCTTTTGTATTACCGAATGCTTATGTAGAACAACTACACATCACATACGTCGCCTTGAACAAACAAAAAAATCGACCTCAGCAAATCGACATCGTTAATTGAGAGCATCCTCAAGATCAGTTTAAAATACTTTTTGCCACCAAGATTTCGGGTTGCCGCAACTCGCTGCGGGCTTATAACTTTCAGTGTTACTGGGTAATGCAATAACATTGCTGCAATCAGCCTGCATTGCCGCACCAGTATCTTTATCAAAATAACCTTGTGTAACACCTCTGACGGGGGCCAGCCTCAAACTAACAGGCGTTCTATTTCTCAGGAAATTACGGTAAATCGCCATAGCGCCACTACTACCATATAACCCTGTTCGGCTATTATCATCACGTCCTACCCAGATGGCTGCGACATTTCTTTCGTCAAAACCGGCAAACCATGAGTCACGATTGTTGTTACTTGTCCCTGTTTTACCTGCAAGGTTCACATTAGGATAGGTCTCACCTAGTTTTGCTGCGGTACCTGATTTAACTACTTGGGTCATCGCATACTTCACAAGGTAATCCGTTGCAGGCGAAAGGGCTTGATAAGACTCAGGCTTATAGGTCTCAATCACCTTATTATCATTATTCAATACATGAGTAACGGCATAGAGTGGTCGGTATCGGCCATTGTCGGCAATAGTGTGGAATACTTGTGCTACCATCAACGGTGAGCCATTCAGTGCGCCGAGAAGCACAGAAGGATAACTAGGTATATGCTCTTTCCACCCTGCGTCGATCAGAGTATCAATGACATTATTCACACCCAATGCCATTCCTAAATTCACCGTTGGTACATTTCGAGACTTTTTAAATGCGGTCAGTAATGGTACTTCACCCAAGAATTTCTTATCTACGTTTTGTGGTGACCACGTTTTTCCTTTGCCATTTTTAAGCGTGATTGGTTTATCAGCCAAAGGCGTAGCTAATGAATAGCGCTTAGGCTTATCTAATGCGGTAGCATAAACAAAAGGTTTCACTAATGAACCTATCGAGCGACGAATATCTACAGCTCGATTGTATCCCTTGTAACTTGGGTTTCTATCTCCAACAACCGCTGCTATCCCACCTGAATATTTATCCGTTACCACCATTCCGACTTGAAGCTTAGGTCGTTTTTTTCCTAACCATTTGAAGGTTGAAGTAACGGCTTTTTCAGCGGCTTTTTGGGCGAGCGGATCTAAAGTCGTATAAACTTTTATTCCCGACTGTTTGAGTAGTTCAGGCCCATATCGGTCAGCGAGTTCTTGTTTTACTAAGTCAAAAAAAGCTGGTAATTTTTGATGAATCGAGCGCTGTTTAGTCCGTAAATCTAATGGCGAATTAACGGCGATTTTATATTGACGTACACTTAGGTCACCAGAGTCCATCAATAGCCTAAGTACAAGATCGCGACGTTCAGTTGCACGTTTAGCATTACGCCATGGGTTGTAGTAAGAAGGGCCTTTGATGACACCAACTAAAAATGCTTGTTGCGGAATCGAAAGCTCTTTTATAGGACGACCAAAATAAAATTGCGATGCCAACCCCATACCGTGAACAGAACGTGCTTTATCTTGCCCCATATAAACTTCATTCAAATAGGCTTCTAAAATTTCAGACTTTGTATAACGGTAATCAATGATTATTGCCATTAGAGCTTCACGAGCCTTTCGGATCAATGATCGCTCACTGCTGAGAAAGAAATTCTTGGCAAGTTGCTGAGTAAGGGTTGATCCACCTTGAACTGTTCTCCCTGCGCTAATATTGACAAATAAGGCACGCAAAATTGCTAGTGGGCTAACACCATAGTGCTCATAGAAGTTTCGATCTTCAGTCTGTAAAAGCCCTTTGACGATTAAAGATGGCATATCATTAGTAGGAACAAAGATTCTGTCTTGACCATCTGTTGCTATGATTCGGTCTAATAAAATTGGCTCAAGATAGAAAATACCCATTTGACGACCGTCTGGGCGCACGACTTTGTTTACACCTTGTTCATCGAAATAAACAACGGCTCGTTGTTCATTTTGACTGCCATCTGGATGTTGAAAAGCGCGTCGCCAAATATCAACCTTAGTACTTGAAGCCGAAAACTCCCCCACTTGTTTAGGGTGAGTTACTTTACGGTAGCCTAGGAGTTTTAATTCAGAAATTAATTGTGGATGATTGACCGCAGCACCAGGATACAAGGCCAATGAACGTCCGTAAATTTGTGCAGGTAAATGCCATTTCTGCCCTTCAAATTTACGAGCAATCGTCTGGTCTAAATAAATGGCATAGCACGAGATTGCTACGATCCCAATAAGAGCGACTTTCCAAGTAATGGACCATAAACGTTTTAAAAAGCTCGGAGAAGTTGATTTCTTTTTTGTGGGCTTTTTCTTTGTTGTATTGCTTTTTGTAGCCTTTCTGGGCGCCATTTAGAGTCCTGCTTTTTTCTTTGTAAATTTTGTAGCTTCAGTATTGAGCGGGTTGTCCGGCCACAAATGCTTTGGGTAACGACCACGCATTTCTTTCTTTAATTCATGATAAGGACCACTCCAAAAACTGGCAAGATCGGCTGTTGTTGCAATAGGGCGTCTTGCTGGTGAGAGTAATTCCATTGTCACATCAATATTATTGTGCGCCAATTTAGGGCTCTGCGTCATCCCTAGCGCTTCTTGTAATCGAACACTGATTAAGGCACGACCATCTTCAGTGTAACGGATAGGAGCTTTGGTTCCTGTTGTCATTAACCACTTGTCAGGTAATTCGGAATCGATCCATTGTTGTTGTTCCCATGACAAGTTACTTCTGAGGATATCAGAAATATTGAGCTGTCGAAGCTGTTTTAGGCTCTTTATACCAACGAGGTAGGGTGAAAGCCAAGTATTAATGTTCTCTAATAAAGCACGGTGAGTAAAGTCAGGCCAATCATATTGAGTGTTATATTTTTTAGCTAAGGCGACCTTGAGTTGTATTTGTTGAGCGTTGTGGTTCCAATCTAAAATATTAAGTCCCTGTTTAGAAACTTGTTCTAATAAAGCTTTAATGACAAGAACGGTGTCTGGCTGGGCTATTGTTCTTCGAGAGAGCACAATAGAACCCAGTCGCCTTTGCTGCTCTGCTTTAAATCTTTCATTCTTACTATCCCAGTCTGCAATGGCATGTGTTGAGGCTAAGAAAGCGAGCTGTTCTTCGAATAGTCGTGGGTCTAACTGTGATGCTAAAAAAACTTGAGCGTTATTTGAATACTGGCTTTCTTGTAAGTCTGCGATGACGATATATTCACAAGCGTTGAGAGGGTCTTCAAGAGGTAATTCTACTCCTGTACCGTTTGCTAACAAGTAACTGCCACTTGAACGCTTTTGTGCAATTCGGTCAGGAAAAGCAAGTACGAGCAATAGGCCAATATCTTGCCAATGTGCTTTTTTTGTCACTTTCGATAAATCAACCGAACAGTGAGTTAACTTTGCAAAACGCTCGGCTTGTTGTTTACAAGGCCTTTGTAATGCTACAGCTAAATAGTTTTGAATATCACAACCTTTTCTTGGAAGGTTATGGCTTTCTACAATAGCGGCAAGACAAGATGCTAAAGCAAGATTTTCTGGAGACAGCTGTTTTTGCGCTTTAAGCAACATATGTGCGATTCGAGGTGTTGCACCTATCTGATAAGCCTGAGCCCCAAGCGGCGTTAACTTACGGTTTTCATCTATGTATTCAAGTTGTTTTAGTAACGTCCAAGCGGTTTGCTCATTAGCTTTAGGTGCAGCGGTGAGAAGTGGTAATTCGTTTATCGACTTTGCTCCCCACACGGCACTATTTAATGCAAAGTCCACAAGCTCTGCATGAGTGATTTCTGGGTCATCGAATTTATCTCTGCGCTCATGGTCTTCTTTTCGCCAAATGCGAATACAGTGACCTGAAGCCTGACGTCCTGCGCGACCAGCTCGTTGTGTGGCAGATGCTTGGCTAATATTTTGAGTCGTTAAACGAGTAATGCCCGTTTTGGGGTTGTAACTTGCGTTTTTCTTGAGTCCAGAATCAACGACAATTCGAACACCATCAATGGTTAAACTGGACTCTGCGATGTTGGTTGCTAAGATGATTTTTCGTTTATCTGATATTGGTTTGAGTGCTTTGTCTTGTTCAACAATCGAGAGGCTGCCGTATAAAGGCGTGCAAATACAGTTTGTAGGAAGATAGCTTGCAAGTTCATTCTGCAGCCTAAGAATTTCCGCTTTCCCAGGAAGAAAAGCAAGGATATCACCTTCAAGATTATCATCATTTATAGTATCTGAGATGCAATTTCGCATGGTCGAAAGATACTGCTTACTATCTTTTGCAGCATGGTATTGGATGGAAACAGGATAAGCCCGGCCTTCACTGAGTAATTCAACCGCTTCAGGCAAAATATTGGATACAGAAGCCTTATCTAAGGTGGCAGACATCAAGATAAGGTTAAGATCTTCTCTAAACCCCAGTTGAGTTTCTAATGCGAGTGCCAAACCTAAATCTGTAGTTAAATGTCTTTCGTGAACTTCATCGAAAATTATGGTGCCAATGCCAGATAGCTCTGGGTCGGCTTGAATCATACGGGTGAGGATGCCTTCCGTTACGATTTCGAGTCGAGTATTTTCGCTTACTCTGCTTTCACCACGTACGCGATAACCAACTTCACCTCCAATTTTAGTATTTCGCTGTGCAGCAACGAACTGAGCAATTGAACGAGTAGCGATTCTTCTTGGTTCAAGCATTAGAATTTTGCCTTCTAATTCAGGCCAGTTAAGCATTTCTGCTGGGAGTGCTGTTGATTTGCCAGATCCAGTTGGAGCTTGAATTAAAATTTGAGAGTGCAACCTTAAGAGTTGGCGCAAATCAGGGAATAGCTCAGTAATAGGTAGGTTTTGCAATGTTGGTAATTATGTTAGTAATCTGCAGGGTTAAGTCTACCATAGGTCAATGAAAACGGAATAAAGCATTCGGTAGCAGCTACACTTCACATTCGTCGCCTTGAATATACAAATAAAGTTACAACAGTAACCCTAAAACCTAGTTCAATTTCCCAACGCTGAGTATAAATATCTGCTAGTTCATCGTACAGGAATCGCATCACATCAATCATTGAACTCAATACTCGATAGCTCTTTCCGCCAATGTTATAGGTCGATAACATTCTCTAAGTTGCTCTGGCAAACCCTCAAATTTCTTTCTAGCTTGAGGGCTTGTAGTTAAAATAACAATTTCATCGTTTCGACTCTTCGATCTTTCTACTTGATATTGCAAATCCTTTCGGGCTGGTAACATCCAGTGAGTATTACGTCCTTGATTTTGCCATAAATGTAATAATCCTAATGAATAATACCCTTGGTCGAACAAGATTAAAGAGTCATCTGGCACTGAAGGTAAAAGCTGTTGAGCTAGACTCATCTCTCCGATTTTCTTGCATCAAAGTGACTGTCTAAAAATAGGTTGCTTGATACTTCCATTAAGCTACACATTCTTATTTGTGGGTAGCTGCTCTCACCATGCTGATTTCGGTCACTACCGAACTCATTTCAGTTCTCCTCGTTATCTTGAGTACGAAAGATAATACCGTCTACAGCCAGTACATTTAGCCGGCACCATTGCTCAAAGGCCTGTGAAGAAAATGTATTTTTGGTGAGTTGTTGAAAGGTGTATTGAACAGCTTTATAACCCAACCTCTGCCGACCTTGTACTAAGGCACTGGGAGCGACCAATTTATTTTTCCCTGGTAGGGAAATATCTAGTGGCTATAATTTTCTCATATGATAAATGCTCTATATTTATAACTCTAACTTTTAAAGAGAGCACTGATAGAACAGAAATTACATCTATGATATTCGAAATAGTTTAAGTGCGAAGCTGTTATCGTTATGCAGTCTTAGAATTCTCAATGTCTTTTGGTAATGAGGGAATTTGAGCGTTACGGATGTAATTGAAATAGAGGTTACTGTCATGCTTATTTTTGAAAGCGGTGAACCAAGGCTTTTTTTACTCATACATTGGTCGTATCGATTGATGTTCAAGTGATATTTTGATCGGGCTATGCCAATCAAAAAAACTGACAAGCAAGGCAATTAATTCTATATTGATTCAGCGTTAATCAAGAAATAACGCTGAATCAAAGCTAAGGGTTATTTGATTAATTCTGCTATGGTCAAAACACCGTGAGCAGTGCCGCCGGCAGCCCATAACGGTGTATTGTTATCGGCAAATGCAGATGCCAAATCAAAATGAAGCCAGTTGGCATCATTACGAACGAAGCGCCACAGGAACGCAGCAGCATTTGAAGCACCGCCAGCACCGCCGCCTTTCATCGCTCGACTGTTTGCAGTATCAGCGTAAGGGGAAGGACACATATCTTTATGCCATTCTTCTAATGGCAAAGGCCAAACATGCTCAGCTACGTCGGCAGACTTCTGTTTAGCCAACTCAATCATCTCATCTTGTGGTGAGAAAATCGCATTATAATTGGTGCCTACTGCCATATAAGCTGCGCCAGTTAGCGTTGCAGCATTGATGATAAGTGGTGCGCCAGTTTCAGATGCCGCTTGTAAGCCGTCCGCTAACACTAAACGACCTTCTGCGTCGGTATTTACGATTTCAACGGTTGTACCATTTTTATAAGTTAATACGTCACCGAGTTTGTATGCATGACCACTGATAAGGTTTTCTGCACAACACAAGAATAACTTTATGCGCTTTTGCACCTTCATTTGTATTGCAAGCCCTAGCGCTGCAGTAACCGTTGCGGCGCCGCCCATGTCAGCTTTCATGCCAAGCATACCTTCAGAGCTTTTGATGCTGTAGCCGCCAGAATCAAACGTGATGCCTTTACCTACAAGTGCTACTTCTACACGAGCATTTGTATCGCCAGTAGGGTTATAGTCGACTTCGAGTAATGCTGGTGGGCGTTCACTGCCACGACCCACAGCATGGATTCCGATCCATTTATGTTCAAGTAAGTTTTCACCTTTGATGGTGTTCAGCGATACGCTACTACCACCCAAGTGTTTCAACCAATCACCTGCTTGTTCAGCTAAAGCGACAGGAGAAAGGTCTTCTGGTGTCGCATTAACGAGTTCTTTTGCAAATGTTGCTGAGATGCGTCTTTGCTCTAGTAGTTCTTGGACAGCACTCTCACCAGTCCATTCAACCTGATAGCCAGCCTTTGCAGTAGCAAAGCCTTGAAAGAACGCCCATTGTGCGTCTACATCCCAGTTAGCACCTTTTAGAGCAACACGCTCTAAACCTTGGCTACGTAACTTTCTCGCTCCAGCTTGAACTTGACGAAGTTTATCTTTCTTAGTTAAGTGAATCGTCGCCGAGTGTTGTTCAAATGACAGGTTTGCTTTGCCCCAATGGGCGGCAGGTGTGTCATGGCTAAGCAATACATTCATAATTTGTGTCATGAGTGGGGCTCTCAGAAGCTAAAATAGGCTCAGGAGTTTAACTGATTCTTTACCATAAGAGAATTTGTGTTAAGGTCTGGCAAAAATTTTGGATATTGATGAATGGAATTTAGTCCTAAATTACAAAGTGGAAAACTACTTAAACGATATAAGCGGTTCTTGACGGATATTGAATTAGCTGACGGAGAGGTTGTTACTATCCATTGTCCGAATACTGGCTCAATGAAAAATTGTCAATTCCCTGAGCATAAAGTTTGGTTTTCTACCTCTGATAATCCAAAACGTAAATACAGCCGTACTTGGGAGTTGATGGAAACACCTGAGGGGCACCTTATTGGGGTTAATACTGGTAAAGCAAACCATTTAGCCGTAGAGGCAATTGAAGCTGGTGTAATAAAAGAGTTGGCTAACTACTCTAAGATGCGAAAGGAAGTGAAATACGGCAGTGAAAATAGTCGTATTGATATTTTACTGAGTGCAGCAGACAAACCTGACTGCTTTATAGAAGTTAAAAGTTGCACTCTACTCGAAGATGGCAAAGGGTACTTTCCTGATGCTGTTACCACGAGAGGGCAAAAGCACTTACGTGAACTTGCAGAAGTAGCTCTGTCAGGTAACAGGGCCGTTTTACTTTTCATTGTTCAACATTCAGGCATTAGGCAGGTGAGTCCTGCAACTCACATCGATCCTAAGTACAGTGAGTTGCTTAAGGAGGCGATAGAAAAAGGGGTAGAGGTTCTTGCTTACGGCGCAGAGATTTCACCTCAAATGATTACGATTAAAAATAAGTGTACGGTGGTTTTATAAACACTCGGTTTGTAGATGTTTATAAAAGTTTGATGTACCTCAGAGATGAGGTCTATACTTTGTGGTTATGCTAACCCATCTCGAAGGCCAATTTGATTAGTCCTTGATAAAATGGACTGAAATATAAAGTCTTTTAAAGACTGGCGTAAGTTAAAACTATAAAAATGAATGTTTTCTAAGCAAATTTATTAAATCATGAGCTCAAATGCTTAAATAATTTGCCTAGGTATAAAAGTTCTGGTATAGATAGCGGCCGTTCTTAAAAACGCCCTAAACGCAATAGATGACAGGAGATGCGTTATGCCTGAAGGCAATAAAAAACTTGGCGTACTCGCGATAGCTGGTGTAGATCCATACCAGGAAAAGCCGGGTGAGGAGTACATGAACGCTGATCAACTGGGTCACTTCAAGATGATTCTTGAAGCATGGCGTAACCAGTTACGTGAAGAGGTCGACAGAACTCTGAACCATATGCAAGATGAGGCGGCTAATTTCCCGGATCCAGTAGATCGCGCTGCGCAAGAAGAAGAATTCAGCCTTGAGTTACGAGCTCGAGATCGTGAGCGTAAGCTGATCAAGAAAATTGAAAAAACCCTTCAAAAAATTGAAGAAGATGATTTCGGTTTCTGTGACTCTTGTGGTATCGAAATTGGTATCCGACGCTTAGAAGCTCGCCCTACAGCTGATCAATGTATTGACTGCAAGACTCTTGCTGAAATCAAAGAAAAGCAAATGGCTGGATAATCAGTTTTCGACATAACGAATGGGAGTTTCTCCCGTTCGTTAGTTAACACTTACCATGTCAAAACCTTATATTGGTCGTTTTGCACCATCCCCTTCCGGTTTACTTCATTTCGGTTCTCTGATTGCTGCCCTTGGCAGTTATTTGCGTGCGCGCTCTCAAAATGGAAAGTGGCTCATTCGTGTTGAAGATATCGATCCTCCAAGAGAGGTTGTAGGCGCTTCTGATGATATTCTTAGAGCGTTAGAAGCTTATGGCCTGACTTGGGATGACGAAGTACTTTACCAAAGCACTAGAACCGAAGCATATCTGGCACAAATCGAGCAACTGCTTCTAAAAGAGAAAGCTTATTACTGTAGATGTACTCGTAAAATGGTTCGGGAGATGGGCGGCAGTTACGATAGACGTTGTTTTCACTTATCTGAAAAGCTTAATGAAGGTGCAATTCGGGTTCTTAATGATTCGCCTGTTTATCAGTTTGAAGATAAATTAAAAGGTTTGGTAAATGTTCCCCTCATATTTGCTGAAGAAGACTTCATCATTAAGCGTAGCGATGGTTTGTTTGCCTACCAGCTAGCTGTTGTACTTGATGACCATTACCAAGGGATAACCGAAGTAGTGCGTGGTAATGATTTGCTTGATGCAACTTGTCGTCAAATCAGCTTATTTAAAATTTTAGGTAAAGATGAGCCTGATTGGTTGCACTTGCCCCTTGCGAGTGAGAAAGTCGGGTTTAAACTGTCTAAACAAAATCACGCATTGCCAATTGATATCAACAATCCTCAAAAGACATTTCAAGCCGCTTTGTTGTTTCTAGGACAACCTGAAGTTGAGTTAAATTCTGATATTTCTCAAATGGTGGCACAAGCTGTCTTGCAGTTTGAACTAGAGTCTGTTCCTTCAGCTCACGAAGTTTTGATCTAACTTAATTCAGCTTCCCATCAATTTTTATTTAAAAATATTCTTATATAAAGCGAGTTATAACTTTCACTAGCTGATTTCCGTTAGATTAAGAATGTTTAAGGCAACTTTTTTATCGCTTAAATAGTCGTATAATTAGAGCGAAAGCTAAAGTCGATAGGAGGGAAGTATGCCAGTTGGAAACTTTGATGCCCTAGGCGTCAGTTCATTCAGTAGACACTTGATGAAGTTTGATGACTCTGCTGTAAAAAATGAATCAGAAAATATTGAAATTGATAAACTCGAGTCACACTATAAAGGTCTCCGGGGATTTATTGTTAAGCTATGTGACGTTATCTTTAATGACGGAAAGAATAGAGATGAAGATAGAAAGGCAGTTTTAAAATTAACCGTTCCTTCTATGCAAGTGTGCAATTCAGAAGCAGATGTAATAGATAGGCTTCAGGCTTATAAACACATTAAAGATAGAATGCCTGCTAAATATGAAGATAGTGTGGCGTTGAGAATTATACCTTCAGACGGCGCTGTTCGAGTGTGCTTAGAAATTAAGAATGAATCTCCGTTACGTAGGGAGTTAAATAAATATAGTAAGATAAGCGATGAGTTTCAAATTGTTAATTCTTCTGAGGAACTAAGCGAAAATGATGTTTTTAAGGTAAAGCTTGATAAGTATCCATATGAAAAGTGGGGCGTTCGAAGACAACGATATATAGAAAAAATTGTTAAATTAGCTGACCTAAAGCTCAGTAGTGTAGAAGAAAGAAAGGCGTTTGGAACCCAAGATGAATTAAAAGAAAGTTACCCTGTAGATTGGTATTTAACCCATCTGCAAAATGAAACAGTCAAGGCTGCAATAGCTGATTTCGTTGAAGTGCATGATGTTAAAAGCTCTCAAGAGATAGATACTTTTTGTGAAACACTGATAAGCGAAGCTAAACAAATAGTTAAGGAAGAAAGAGAAGCAGCAGAGTGGGTTAGATCTGCCTCACGCAACTATATACGTGCCTAATTGACACAGTTAATAGTGTTTCCATTCAAAAACTCAGAGATGTTCTTAATCGTAATCTCTAATAATCTCCTTCTAGCCTCAACCGTCGACCAAGCCGTATGCGGAGTGATTGTGATGTTTTTCGCTGTAAGCAATGGATTATCTTTTGCTGGTGGTTCCGTCGATAACACATCTACACCAGCATGTAGAAGATTAGCATTTAAGCTATCAGCTAAGGCTTGTTCATCAACTAATCCACCACGACCACAGTTAATTAGTAAAGCACCTCGCTTCATTAATTTAATGCTTTGCTCATTGATAAGCTTGTCTGTCGCTAGTGTAAGAGGACAATGAAGGCTAATCATATCAGACGCCTTAAATAAATCTTCTTGGCTGCACCACTCATAACCCTCAGAAAGTGATTCTGGCTGAGTGCGAGAATGAATTAATACTCTCATGTCGAAAGCCCGAGCAATATTGGCAACTTGCTTGCCCGTTTCACCAAAGCCAATAATCCCCATTCTCTTATTTTTTAAAGAAAACAGATTTGAAGCTCTAAAAGTGAAGTCCTCACAGCTGTCCCAGTTACCACGCTTTACCAAGTCATCATGTAAACTCACTTGCTGAGTGTGATTCAGAATATGAGCAAAGACCATTTGGGCTACTGACTCTGTGCTGTATGCCGGGATATTACACACGGTAATACCATGCTTTGTTGCTGCATCGAGATCTATGATATTCGTACCTGTTGCCAACACACCAATAAATTTTAAGCTCGGAAGGCTAGCAATAGTTTCTGCATCTAAATGGACCTTATTGGTCAACACCATTTCCGCATCTTTTGCTCTGTCAATGATTTGTGATTCAGATGTACGGTCATAGGTGAACACTTCGCCTAACTGTTTTAATGCTGAGTCATCTAAATCACCAGGATTTAGGGTGAAATAATCGAGAATAACTATTTTCATTTAAAGCCCCTTTGTATCTTTAAACTGTCATAAGCAGCTTGAATATCTTGCGCTTTTTTCTTTGCCAGTTCCATCATTTCTTCTGGTAAGCCCTTTGCCACTAATTTATCAGGGTGATGCTCATTCATTAACTTGCGATATGCACGTTTAATATCTTGATCACTCGCTGACTGTTCGAGTCCCAGCACTTGGTAAGCATCGTTGATGTTGGTTCTTTGAGGTCCGCCTCGAGCTGAAGATTGTTGAAAACGAAACTCTGCTTGCCAGCGTTTAAGTAATACTTCTAATTGCGAGGCTGAGAAGCCAAGTTGTTGCGCAATAATGGTGAGAATTTGTTTTTCTTTCGGGTGAAGCTCTGCATCTGCCAGAGCCGTTTGGATTTGGATTTCCAGGAACATTTGTAAGATTTCCTGACGTCTTCCTGCGATGGCTTTGAATTCTCTTAGGCATGTGGTCAAATCGAAATCAGCTTGTTTACCTTGACGGAATGCATTTTGGGCGTCGGTTCTCACACTCCCTTGCAGGCGCATTTGATCCATCATCATACTGGCGATTTTTATGTCAGTCTCGGTTACTCTACCTGATGCTTTGGCCACATGCCCCATAACTGCAAATGTGCTATTAAAGAATTGGCTTTGTTTTTTACTGGCATTGCGAATAATTTGTATGGTGCTACCACGCTTGTCATAAAGGTGACCTAGCCAAGCACCGAGTAAAGCACCAAAAATACGGCCAAACATAAAGCCGATAATAGCGCCAAAAACTTTACCCCAGATTTTCATATTTATCGACCTTGTTCGAATCTTTGGTTTACTTCTTCTAGTCGTTGTGGTGTTCCCACATCGTTCCAATAGCCATTGAGTTTTTCACCGAATAATTGCTTTTTCTGAATGGCTTGATTAAATAGTAACGGTGTTGCAAATGCACCGTTAGGGCAGTCTTTAAATAGTTCTTTTCGATAAATTCCGATGCCTGAAAAGGTGAGTTTCTGGTTTTTGCTATCAGTGATTTGATTCACTTTTAGAGCATAATCTCCAGCATGATTATGTTTAGGGTTTTCAACTAACCATAAACAAGCGAGAGCGTTTTTAGGCATAACAAAGTCATTAATTGATGCTGGTAATTCATCGATAAAGATATCACCGTTTATCACTAAAAAAGGGTCATCACCGAGTAATGGGAGCGCTTTTTTTATGCCTCCCCCCGTCTCGAGCGCTTCACTTTCATGACTATATGAAATCTTTAATCCCCACTTTTCACCATCGCCTAAAGCTTGAGTGATTTTTTCACCAAGCCAAGCTGTGTTGATGATAACTTCTTTAACACCAGCTTTAGCGAGCTTTTCTAAGTGGTAGCAAATAAGTGGTTTATTATTGATTTTTATCAATGGCTTGGGAGTGCTGTCGGTGAATGGTTTTAAACGCTTTCCCCTGCCAGCAGCGAGAATCATCGCTTTCATTGGCAATTTCCTTTTGATACTTGCTGAAATAAAGGGATTATTTTACTTTTCATCCAAAGATCAAATTCCGCTAATTCTGGGTACTTTGATGTCACTTCTATTATGTAGTTCAAGGTTTGTGGAATATCTTTTAGGTATCCAGCTTTATTATCACGATAAAACAAACGACTAAAGATACCAGCAACTTTGATATGACGTTGTAAACCTGTTAAATCAAACCAACGTTGATATTGCGTAAATGAAACTGACTTACTTAATAGCCCTGCTTCAATAGATTGCTCAAAATGTTGCTGTTGTAACATCTCAAAATACATTTTTGGGCATACAACATAGCAGTCACGGAGCAGTGATACTGCATCGTAAGTAAATGGACCTATAACACTATCTTGATAATCAATTAAATAAAGCTTCTGATTTTTAACCATTATATTACGGCTATGGAAATCACGATGCATTGTGCATTGAGGTTGTTCTCGCAAAGCTGAACTTAGAACGTTGTAAACGTGGTGCAGCAGTTCAATCTCCTCATTGTCGAGTTTAAGTTGCAGATGATGTCCAATAAACCACTCATCGAATATGCTCAGTTCAGTTTTGATGAACTTTTCGTCGAATATGGGAAGTTTATGAGTTGGAGTCGACTCAACTCGAGCGACGCTATTTAGCAACGTTAGTGATTCAGAGTAGTAACTTTTTATCGAAGCATCAGAGAGCACAGAACCCAGTTGAGTGTCCCCCAAATCAGAGAGTAACATAAACCCTTGAGCGCTTTCCTGAGCAATAACTTGAGGAACTGCTAGATGCTGAGCATCATAACTTTTAGTGAGCTCGATGAAAGGAATAATAGCAACCAGTTCGATAGGAGAATCAACAGCAATAAACGTGTGGCTACCATGAAATACTCGAAAATAGCGACGAAAACTGGCATCACCAGAAATCAGTTCTACCTTAAAAGAGCCAATGAGCTCGGTTTTAAGCCACGCCGTTAATGTTTCAAATCTAAAATCAGACAAAAAAACCTCATATCACTTTGTTATTTTATACCCATGATACCTGAAGATGCTCGATTTCAGCGAGAATGCACAACTTGTTAATCAAGGCGACAGTGTGCGGCAATAGTGAGCTATTGTTAGCACTGGCAACGAAGAGTAACAAGCTGTGCAACTCGCACTGCGTGGACTTCTCAGCGCCAATTCTTCTTTGTTACATTAGCTCGAAAGAATCCCGATATTCCTTCGCTAATGCGCCTCAAAGAATTGGCGCTGAAAAAGTCCTGAAACATGCATCTTCAAGTATCATGGGTATAATAATGGAAACAGTCTAGCGAACAAAATCAAAGATAGTTGAGGTTGAAATGTCAAATTTAATACCAAAATCTGTGGCTTTGTTTACAACAAAAACTGATTATAAATGTTCTCTGAAAATTGCATCTCAGCTGATTACAGGTATATTATAGCGACTAATTTTTTAGAAACAGCTAATAAATCAATTTGCTGGCTCAGAGTGATAAAATTATTAACCGAATGAAGCTTCGCTACGCTATAGCCCTTAGTTTTGCACCACAATTGGTGCTGGCTCAACAACCAAAGACGATTGACCCTGATACTGGTGTGATTGATAACAAGCCAATCGCAATTAGTTCCCAGTGCGTAATTATACCGCCTGTAGCACCGCAGTATATTAGTGATCGTGATCAGGTCGTAGAAGATAATCATATTCGCATCGAATCTGATCACTCAGAAGCTCAAGTCGGTAAAAAAGCGCACTTCTCGGGTGGCGTTACTTTTAACCAGGGTGACCGACACATCTATGCTGACGAAGCTACTGTAAATGATGAAACACAGCAATTGTCTGCGAAAGGCAATTTAACGTTTGAAGATCCGCAAATCACCATTGTTGCTGATTCGTTAGATGCTGAGATAAAAAATAACAGTGCTTCGATGAAAGGCACGAAATATTGGTTGAAAGGTCAGCAAGTTCATGGTGCAGCAAAAGGTTTAGAAATTACGCCGGATAATGACTTAATTTTATCTGAAAGTAGTTTTACAACTTGCCCAGAAGGGCATGAGTCGTGGAAGCTTGAAGCTGACGAGATTAAAATCGATAGCTCAGAAGAATGGGGTGCGATTTATAATGCCCGTTTAAAGATTGGTGGCGTTCCAGTTTTATACGTACCTTATATGACGGTGCCAGTATCTTATAAACGTAAATCGGGGCTGTTATTTCCGAAATTCAGCACCAGCACGGTTAATGGTGTTGAAGTTGCGCTTCCTATTTATTGGAATATTTCACCAAACTATGATTTAACCTATACCCCAGACTATATGTCAAATCGTGGTCTATTTAATAAGGTTGAGTTTCGTTATTTAACTAACAATCAACAAAATGGTCAGTTAAATTTCGAGTATTTACCCACGGATGATGAAATCTCTGGCAGCCCAAATCGATACCTTTATCATTGGAACCATCAAGGAAAGTTAAACGAAAACTGGCGAGTGCTTGCTAACTTTACTGATGTTTCTGATAACAACTACTTCACCGATTTAGATTCTGATATTAGGCAGGATAATGATAATCAACTGTTAAGAGTTGGTGAGCTCAATTATTTGAGCCATGATTGGGACTTTGGTCTCAAAGTTCAGGACATCAAAGTGCTTGGTTTAGCTGACAAGCCATTTCAAGTGATGCCGCAGCTTACGGCCACGTATCGTTTACCTGAACTATACGATAACATCGACTTCAGTATGTATTCAGAGGTCACTAATTTTGCTCATCAAGATGATGACCATAATACGGCGACTCGTTTACATTTAGAGCCAACATTAACTTTGCCTTTCTACGGTCCAGCAGGTTCAGCATCAGCTGAATTTAAGTTATACCAAACAAACTACTGGCAGGAAGAAGGTGCGATTGACTCTCAGCTTAAAGATACAGTTAGCCGAACCATTCCATCTGTACGTTTAAATGCTAAGGTGAATTTTGATAGAAGGTTATCATTGTTCTCAGAACAGTATCGTCAGACATTAGAGCCGCAAGTTCAATACTTGTATGTTGGTTATGAAGATCAGTCTGATATTGGACTTTATGATACGGCACTGTTACAAGAAGATTATTATGGGCTCTTCCGTGATCGCCGCTTTTCTGGTTTAGATCGTATTTCTGACGCTAACCAAGTGACTTTGGGTTTGACAACAAGATTGTTTGATTCTCATAACCGTGAAAAATTAAAGTTCAGTTTTGGACAGATTTTTTATCTAGAAGACAGCCGAGTAAACTTACTTGATAGAGCGATTGAAAACCAGCCTTCATCTTCGGTATTGGCCACAGAGTTAGATGCCCATATTTATAATGATTGGTATTTTAGCTCTGCAGTACAGTATGATACTCAGCTTAGCAAAACAAAGAAAAACGAAGTATCTTTGGACTTCCGCCCTGAAGCGAACAAATTGTTCCAGTTGAGCTATCGATACGTACCTGATCTTGTCAACGCCAATAACAATAATCAGGTTGATATTTCTCAAGCTGGTGTGAGAGCAGCGTGGCCACTTAAAGACAATTTATACTTTGTCGGCAATTGGTATTATGACCTGAATAAAAACAGAAGCATCGAATCTTATACAGGCTTTCAGTATGAATCTTGTTGCTGGGCAGTACGTTTAAGTTATCATTATCGAATTAAAACCAATTATGATGATAATATTGCGAGCAATCCTATTGAACGTGAACAGTTTGAAAGTGGCGTATATTTGAACTTCCTCATTAAAGGACTTGGTGGCTCTGGTAAGTTAGGCGTTTCAGATATGCTCAATGAAGGGATCTTTAACTATCGTAAGCCGCTTTATTTAAGAAATTAATAATTTAATCGAACTGCTGAACCTCTTTAAGAGTTCAGAGTCAAATGGAATTCTAGTCATACCTATTTTAAATCGAAATGGGTATCGGATAACGAAATTAAACAAAATGAAAATAATCAGCCAAGGAATTTGTGGATGAGATTTTGTAAAACCATTATTTTTACGCTTTGTGCGTTACTACTGAGCCAAAGTGTTATTGCAGCACCACAACCATTGGATCGTGTCGCCGTTCAAGTTGATGATGGAATCATTCTTGAAAGTGAAATTCAAGACATGGTGAAGACGGTTAAAGAGAATGCGAAATCGAATAACCAATCATTACCTTCTGATAATGCTCTGCGTACCCAAGTTACTGAGCGTTTGATTTTAAATCACCTGCAAATGCAAATGGCTGATCGAATTGGCCTACACATTGGTGATCTTCAACTTGATCAAACCGTAGGTAATATTGCTAAAGAGCAAGGTTTAACGGTTGAGCAAATGCGCAACAAAATTGAAGCTACAGGAACGAGCTTCGCTCAATACCGTGAACAGCTTCGACAAGAAATTACTATTGGTGAAATTCAGCGTATTCAAGTACAGCGCCGAATTCAAGTTTCACCGCAAGAAGTCACTAATTTAGTGAACATGATTCAACAGCAAGGCCAGAAGAATGTTGAGTATCAAATTGGCCATATTCTTATTGAAATACCAAGTAATCCAACAAGTGAACAGTTAGAAGCTGCATCGAAACGTGCTCAAGCTGTTTTAAAACGCTTGAAAGATGGTGCTGACTTTAAGCGTACAGCGATAGCTTCTTCATCTGGTCCTAAAGCACTAGAAGGCGGAGTTTGGGACTATATGAACGTAAATGAGATGCCGACGTTATTTGCCGAAGTAATGAATGGTGCGAGTAAAGGTGATATTTTAGGGCCAATAAAAAGTGGCTCTGGCTTACACATCATTAAAGTAATGGACGTTCGTGGCCAACAATCAAATGAGATTGAAGAAGTTCGGGCAAGACACATTCTACTTAAGCCTTCACCGATTCTTTCAGAAGAGCGTGCAAAAACGGTATTAGAACAGCTGTTGGAACAAATCAAATCAGGTAAAGCAAAGTTTGAAGATTTAGCCCGTAAATACTCCGAAGACCCTGGCTCTGCTGCTAAAGGTGGTGAACTTGGTTGGTCGCAATCTGACGTCTATGTTCCAGAATTTGCTCGAACGCTAGATAGCCTCAAAGTTGGGCAAATCAGTGAGCCATTCCGTACCAGCCATGGCTGGCACATTGCACAGTTAGAAGAGCGTCGTAAAGTCGATGCGACTGACAGAGTTAATACAAATCGTGCTCACCAATTGATCTTCAGACGTAAATTTAATGAAGAACTGCAAAACTGGTTAGAAGAAATGAGAGCAAATGCTTATATCGAAGTGTTTGACCAAAAGTAGAGGTTTTAATTTTTGACGATTAAACGAATCGCCATTACTCCGGGCGAACCAGCAGGTATCGGCCCGGATCTCGTAGTTAAATTAGCTCAGCAGCCATGGCCTGCTGAGCTTGTCGTTTGTGCTGACCCGAAATTACTCAAAGAACGAGCAAAGCAAATGGGGCTTCCCTTGACGCTTAAGCCTTATCAACCTTCGCATGTCCCTATTGCACAAGAAGCTGGTACGTTGAATATTGTGCCTTTTGATGTTGTTGAAGACGTTGAATGTGGGGTACTGAACGATAAAAACAGTGCTTATGTTGTTGATACCTTAAAGTTTGCAGGTGAACACAATATGAGTGGTGAGTTTGATGCTGTAGTTACAGGCCCTGTCCATAAAGGTATCATCAATCAGTCAGGCATTTCATTTAGTGGTCATACGGAATTTTTTGCTAACCAAGCAGGGTGCCAAGATGTAGTGATGATGCTCTCAGCTCCTGAATTACAAGTTGCATTAGTTACAACGCATATCCCATTAGCTTATGTTTCAAAGGCGATAACGGCTGAACGCATTAAAAATATCATTAATATTCTTCATAAGGATTTGACGACAAAGTTTGCGCTTGAACGACCTAAGCTTTATGTTTGTGGTCTCAACCCTCACGCAGGTGAAGATGGGCACTTAGGCCGAGAAGAAATTGATATTATTATTCCTGCGCTTGAAGAGTTACGTGCAGATTTAGCGATGGATATTGTAGGGCCACTGCCCGCAGATACACTATTCCAACCTAAATACCTTGAAGATGCAGATGCCGTTCTCGCAATGTATCACGATCAAGGGTTACCGGTTTTAAAATCATTAGGGTTTGGTAAGTCAGTGAATATTACACTTGGTTTGCCTTATATCCGCACCTCAGTAGATCATGGTACCGCATTGGATTTAGCTGGTACTGGTGAAGCAGACGTTGGAAGTTTTGTCTGCGCTTTAAATAAAGCCATTGAACTGGCCGAAAAGAATTAATAGTAATGAGCAGTAAAGTACATTTAGGCCACACGGCCAGAAAACGTTTTGGTCAAAACTTTTTGACTGACATGAATATCATCGACAGCATTGTTGGCGCCATTTCTCCAGATAACGATCATACCATGGTCGAAATTGGCCCTGGTTTAGGGGCTCTTACTGAGCCAGTTGCTGAAGATGTCGAAAAGCTTACGGTTGTTGAGTTAGATAAAGACCTCGTTGAGCGTCTGAAAACACATCCATTTTTAAAAGATAAGCTGGAGATTCATCAAGGTGATGCAATGCAATTTGATTTCAGTACGCTGAAAGAGGATGGCAAAAAACTGAAAGTATTTGGTAACTTACCTTATAACATTTCAACACCGTTGATGTTTCATCTTTTTGAATTTGCAGAAATGATTGAAACCATGCATTTTATGCTTCAAAAAGAGGTGGTTTTACGCTTATCAGCAAGTCCTGGCACTAAAGCCTACGGTCGCTTAACCGTAATGGCGCAGTATTATTGTCAGGTAGTTCCTGTTCTTGAAGTGCCACCAGAGTGTTTTGCTCCACCACCTAAAGTTGATTCAGCCGTAGTTCGTTTGTTGCCATATGAAGTTAAACCTTATCCTTGCGATGACATAAATGTTTTAAGTAAACTGGTCACTCAAGCATTTGGAATGCGACGTAAGACGCTACGAAATAACTTAAAATCTGTTCTGAGTGATGATGAATTTGCACAACTTGATATTGATGCTACTTTGCGTCCTGAACAGATCAGTGTTGAGCAGTTTGTAAAAATGGCGAATCACATCTGTCGAAAATAGGAATAAAAATGGCACAGGATAACCATTCATTTCGAGTTGAAGTAAAAACAGATTACCTTGAGGAGCAATCCTCTCCAGAAGAAGATAAGTTTTTATTCAGCTATACCATTACGATTGTTAATTTAGGTGATTTACCTGCTAAATTAGAAACTCGCCATTGGATCATCACAGATGGAAATGGTCAGCAAAATGAAGTGAATGGAGCAGGCGTTGTCGGTGAAACGCCAACCATTGAACCTGATAGTGCGTATCAATATACCAGTGGCACAATGTTAGATACGCCACTGGGTTTTATGGAAGGTTTTTATCATATGAAAGCGCAAAACGGTGAAATGGTGAAAGCCATGATTCCACGTTTTCGTCTAGCTGTGCCAGGGTTGCTTCATTGATAGGGAAATATGTCTAAATACTTTGTTGGTGATATACAAGGATGTTATCAAGAACTTAGACTGCTGCTTGATGCCGTCGATTTTAATCCATCAAAAGATGAGCTTTGGGCCGTCGGTGACTTAGTTGCTCGTGGTCCTGACTCTCTAGCGACGTTGGAGTATCTGTATGGTTTAGAAAATAGTGTAAAAGTGGTTTTAGGTAACCATGATTTGCATTTATTAGCATTAGCTGCCGGCGTCAAAAAGCGTAATCCTAAAGATTTACTCGATCCATTACTCGATTCTCCTCACCTACCCAAATTGGTTGACTGGATACGTCAACAACCACTGGTTCGATATTTACCTGAACATAACGTCATTATGTCGCATGCGGGTGTTCCACCACAATGGGATTTAGAGACGTTATTGTTTCAAGCGAATGAAGTGTCAGATGCATTGAAAAGTGAACGTTATATTGAATCTCTTATTTCAAAAATGTATCACAATAAGCAATCTAAATGGCATTACGAGTTGAGTGATTTTGATAAGTTAAAGTTTACCATCGATGCATTAACGAGAATGCGTTTCTTACATCAAGATGGCAGTTTGAATTTTAACTGCAAGTTGCCAGCGACTCAAGGCCACCTTGAAGGGTTGAAGCCATGGTTCGAAGTCACTAGCCAGCTACGTGATGAAAATACTTTAGTTTTTGGGCATTGGGCCGCACTAATGGGAGACGTTTCACAACCACATTTGATAGCGTTAGATACTGGCTGTGTGTGGGGAGGACTCATGACAATGTGGCATTTAGAAACAAATGAAAAATTTACCCAAAAAAGGTTAAAGTAAGGTTGAAATACTGCCGATATTATTTACAGATAACAAAAAATATAACTGTAAAGTGCGGCTACATCATTCCATTGATTTTCTCGCCTTTTAATAACAATACCGAAATTTCTACTTATTAATGCAAACCCGCTTTTAAATAGGGTGCTGTATTGATTTTGGGAAGAGCTATAAAGTCGGAGTACCCTATGAAAATTTCCGTGGCTATGCGCGTCATTGGCGGGTTTAGCATTGTAACCCTAATGCTTATCATTCTTGGATTGATGTCTCATCGAACCAACAACAGTTCTAGAGAAAGTACGATGGTAATGCAGGAAGTCAGTTTACCTGCATTGAAAGCAACAAGTTTCCTATCTGAAAATCTTAGTGAACAAAGAAGGTTAGCTTTGCAAGCTTTTCATACCAATGAAGCGAGCAAAGTACCAAATATCCAAAATCAATTTCAAAATAGTTCAACGCAATTCAATCAAAGGTTAAATGAAATTGAAGCGTTAATGAGAAGCAATGAGCGTTTATTGAATCAAGCTTCTGCCATACGAAATCAATATCGCTCTTATCAATCAACGAGCCAAAGCGTCATTGCAGACCAAAAATTAGCGAGAGAAATTCAACAAAGCTTGAATGTTAAAAGTGAAAATTTTGAATCATCTTTAGATGATGCATCTTCTCTGTTACTTGATTTGATCGACTTTGAAGGGAGTGATGATAAAGCTTTACAAGCCATCGCTGCTTCAGCGGTTACTATTGATTCTAATTTAAGTGGTTTAATAACAACTGTTTTAGATCTCATCAATAGTAAAGACAAGCAGCATTACGATATTTTAAATAATGAACTGAGCTATGTTGTTGGTGATGTCATGGCTAAAGCTGAGCATCTAAAACTTGAAGGACAGAGAAATAACTTAGCATTAGATACTGTTGAAGAAGTGACCTCCAATATTGAGACATTATTGAGCCAAATCCAGGGTGCAAATTCCTTCTTATCTCAAAAAGCTAAGCAATTGAGCCTTGAATCTAAAGTCAGCTCTGGTTTTACACAATCAGAAATCACTGCGATGTCTCTGGCGAAAAAGCTTGGGCAACTCAACACAAATATTGAAACGTTCAGCAATAAAATTAACCTGCAAGCTATCGAGAATATTGACACAGCAAGTACACAAACAAAGATCGTTGAAGTGATTGTAATTTTAGTAGCGATTATCGTGAGTTATTTGGTTGTTCGTCCATTAAAGTCATCACTCGATGAAGTGAACCATGCGCTTCAAGTTTTAGCTTCAGGTGATTTAACGCATAAGCTTGATGACTCAGGCCACGATGAGTTTGCAAAGTTAGCCAGTAACTGTAACCGGCTTGTTGATAGCTTAAGGGATGTTATTACTGGCATTTTAGACCGTTCAACTCAACTTGCTGCCGCTGCGGAAGAAACATCTGCGATTACAACGCAAACCACAGCGGGTATTAATCAGCAAAAAGATCAGGTTCATATTGCTTCAACTGCAACAACAGAGCTTAATTCAAGTGCACAGCAAGTCTCTGAAAGTGCAGAGCAAGCTTTAGTTGAAATTAAGCAAGCCGATGAAGAAGCTAAACATATTCGTGAAATTGCTGAAGAAAACAAACGCATAATTTTAGCGCTTGCAGACGAAGTGGCGACAGCAGGACAAGTCATCAATAAAGTTCACTCAGACAGTGCTTCTATTGGCTCAATCCTTGATGTTATTCGAGGGATTGCTGAACAAACAAACCTATTGGCATTGAATGCTGCAATTGAAGCCGCACGTGCAGGCGAACAAGGCCGAGGCTTTGCCGTTGTTGCCGATGAAGTGCGAAGTCTTGCGTCAAGAACTCAAGACTCTACCAGTGAAATCCAGCAGATGATTGAAATTCTTCAACAAGGAACTGAAGAGGCGGTGCGAGTGATGGAAATTGGCCGTTCACAAGCTAATAGCTGTGTCGATAAAACTGAACAAGCTAATGCTGCATTAGAGACAATCAGTAACTCTGTACATAAAGCTTATGACTCAGGGATGCACATCGCTGAAGCAGCACAAGAACAGAATGTTGTTAGCCAGCAAGCATCAGCAAAGCTTGATGACATCGCTATGATTTCAGAAGAAACTGTTGTGGGTGCGGAGCAAACTGCAGCGTCAAGCCATCAAGTTGCACAATTGGCTGAAGAGCTTAAAACTTCTGTTGGCGAGTTTAGAGTTTAAATTTCCTGTAAGCCCCTATTTATGGGGCTTTTTATTTTTTGATAGTTGTCTAATTTAGAGTGTTAATGAACAAATATTAAAGAATTTTTCACCTTACGTTCAATTTTATTTCAAACCATTTCGGTTAAACTGCATCAAGTCGTCGAAAAATATCAAGAACTAATGAGCAGTTTATGACAACAAGTTTTTTGTCACTACCAGTGAATGCAGCAAGTCGAGGCAAGAGTGAGCTAGAGAGCTATCTGGGGGTGTCTTTTGACGCAACAAAAGCACTTCGTCCAAGTGATATGGCGGTTGGTGGTAACACGCAAACTCATAGAACTTTATCTTTAGACAGCCAAACCGTTTATCAGCTTCACCAAACATTTTTGGGATTGTCACCTGAGCATCAAAGAGAGATTGAGCGAAGTTTGTCACCAGTCACGAGGGCTGAATTACAGAGCTCTCTATCTGATAGTGTTGGACGATTAACCTCAGAATTTTTTAATGGTTCACTTTCTGTTGAGCAACCTACAAGAATTAGCTCTAGCGATGCATCTCAACAACGAACTCATGAACAAATTGAGTCTACCGCAAGCTTTAATACTGAAGAAAGGGCAACACATTCATCAGTGACTCACTTTAATCATACAGGATTAGAGAGTGAATCTATGAGTGAAAGTGTTACTCGATTCCGTGCTGCAAAGTTGGAGTTAGAGAACAACTTTGCTGATGAGTTGCAAAGGCAAACCGAAGAAAAAATGGTTTATGAAAATAAGCTTGAATCTATGAAGGAGTATTTAAAGACTTACGCCCACAGTATGCGAACTTATTCTGACTTAAAGCAAAAGTTAGAGTTTAATTATATGCTTTTAAACTTTTATACTGTCGCTAAAAAAGACAGTGACGTTAATAAGCTTGCTCAAGCTGTGAATCCTCTGCGAGTTGACAAATTCGAAAAAGAGTCTCAAGAATACGCTGACTTAATTACTAAAACAAAGACTGAACTTTCTGATTTGCATAAACAGGTGAATAAGAAAGTGAAAGACTGGATTCCTAAGAGAGAAGCCTATTTTGCTGCTCAAGCTAAAGAACAACAGAAGAAACAAAAACAAGGAACTAAAGAGCTAAAGCAAACCAAGCAAAGAGCTACAAGCTCGAGCTCCCCTCAAACTACAATTGCAGACTCAGATTCTGACTCAAGAAGAAAAGTTGTTAACAAGCGTGTAAGGGGGGCTTATGATGCTCCTACAATGCCTCCTCCACCTCCTCCACCTCTGTCACCCAGTGCGACCATAAATCAAGTTAAGTTTGCTAGGGAGCGTCACTCAGAAGAGCAGTATGCATCTTTAGTCTTTGGCTCATCTAAGACCGTCGATCCCACAAGCAGTGTTGATTACGAATCAATGAAGCCGCTGCCTCAAAGTGATGAGGAAGGAAAAAGCCTTAATTTTGATAGTGCAGGTTATGTTGACCCAACCGTATTTAATGAAGAGCAAGATGAGAAAGTACATTCAGAGTTTCTTGCTACGATTGAAGATTTTGCTGCCTTAGATGTGACACAAGGGCTGATCGGAAAGAATAACCCATTCAATAAAAGAAAGGTCAATGAACATACTTATCAAAATAGTGATTTTGTTTCGATTCGTGATAGAGAATTAGCTGCAACAGAAGATAGTGTAACTCTCTCTAAAGTTCCGGCTGACAGTACATTCTTGAAAAGTGAAAGCCTGGCCTCAACTGTTTATGAGAATTTGGAGCCTAACCCTGCCGCTCAAGAATTACCTAATCCAAATAGGTCACTCATTGAGTTTGAAACAGACGGGATCTCATCATTGAGTTTCAGGCAGCCTCCAAAAGACGAAGTTGCTGCAAGAAGTGCGGTTTTTTCGTTAAGGATGACATCTGATAGAGTCGTAGATAGCTCTCAGAATGAATTGGCAGATTCTGTTCCTTCAAAAATCAATATTCAGGAACAGCCATTCACTTCTTCACTAGTTGCTCCTAAAATGATGCCCAGAGAGCCTGTAAGTGTTGTTACTCCACCTCCTGCACAAGTTAACCATTCAGCCTCTTTACTTAATTTGCCTAAATCAGAAATACAGCAAAGTACAAGCGAGGTCGAAAGGTCTTCTGTTCCACTGCCTGAACCTAAAATTGAAGAAACAGGTATTGAAATGGTAGGAGGTACACAAAGTGCCCCTATTGAGAGTAATTCGGCTACGGTAGACCTTTTAGTAAATGCATTGAGAGAAAGAAATATAAATGATGTAAAAGAGTTAGCAGCTTTTAAGCAAGAAAAGGTAACTGTTAAATATACACATAATGAGATAGAGCAGGAAAGTGACTGGCTAGCGATTGACAAGCCCAATTTCGATGCAGCGGCAGCTTTAAGAGAGCTGGATAGCTTTGATGAAAAGACTACTGCTGATTTAGATACAGCTAACGCATTGTTTGAGCAGCAAACGATACAATACCAAGCTAAGAAACATGGTATACAAGATGAAGTCTTCGGAGGTCTTGAAGATTCAAGTTCTCCCTTACATAAAGCGCTAAAGAATAACAATTATGAGATAGCAAATCACCTCATTAAAAGTGAAGCTGAAGCAAGAGATACATCTCCTTTTTATATCGTGGTTAAAAGGAAGTTGTCGGGCTGGATAAGTCGACTCTTTAGCTTTGCATTTTCAAATTCTAGGCAAGTATCTCACACAGAAAATACGGAAGATGCAAAACCGTTTACTGTAACCAGTGGTGATATAAATGAGCAGGATATAAAAGGAGATACGCCTCTTACCTTACTTATAGACAATAAGAAGCATGCCATTTTTAATGGGATTGTATCTAAAGGTGATAGCGGTAGGTTATGGCTCTCGGATACGCATAAACAAATGCTGAAAAATAAGCTTGATGAAAGAATTAGGGATGAAAAAGAAAAATGTAAACCTCAGTGGAGAGATGCTGTTGGTTACTTGGGCGTTTGCTTGGATTGACGCATAAAACTTCTTAGTAATATTAGGTGTTTATCTCTTTATTCTTGTAGTAGTACCCAAGAAGTTGTTATTAGACCAAGCCTTAAGGCTTTCAGCTTACCTCTTTAGGTTTAACTTTATAATAGAATAAAACTACCTTTCTTGATCTAAATAACATTGAGTTCTCAATACTTTTTAATGAATAAAAATTAAAGTAATTTTTATCTTCCGTAAATTATGGCTCAGAAAAAATCTTATAAACTTAGTTTATTAAACGAGTTATTAATTAGAAAAATTTTGAGAGATAGAAGTGTCAGTTGATTCCCTGAGCAGAACCGTAAATGTAAGCAGCTATACCAGTGATTTAGACAGAAGTCTGAGTCCGAATAATGCTGTGGGACAAAAAAAAGGTGTTAAGTTTTCAGGATTGAAACCTGAGCATATGGCTCAAGTCCCTAAAACAGGTTCTCTAATTTCAAGAACAGCAACAGGAGTTGAAAATCAATGGCGGACTACCCCTAGTGATTTTGAATCTGACAATAAATCAGTTCAAGGGGATGAAAGTTCAATAGTTGCAGTAAGAAAATTTCATAATGATCGAAAATCGGCTACCTCAGAAAGTGATAGTTCAACAACTACGCCTAACTCATCTCCCGATACGTCTCCAGATTCTTCGCCTACATTAGGTAAAAAAGAAGTTGCTAGAACTGGCGAACAATATGAACATCAGAAAATTCGAAGAAAAAACAAAATGCAAAGCGTTCCTTTACCTCTAACTCCGATTGAAAAGCTATGTAAGAGTGAGTCACAAAAATCCCAGCTCAAACCCATATCAGAGAGTAAGTTTACTTCGAGTAAACCTATTTCTAGGAAAAAAGTAGAAGAAAAGATGCAGAGAGTAAGGGATGTCGAGCTTGAGTATGCTCAAAAATTGGATGAATTTAAGAAGGAGGAACAGCATTATGATAGTGAGTTAGACGCTACCAAAAAGGTATTTGGAACAAAGCGTACTGGATTAAAACGTGCGAAAGAGCATAAAGAATTTGTTACTAAACAAGCACAATTATATTCAGATTTAAAAGGCGCTTTATCAGAATGGCTAGTTGCTGCTAAATATGAAGCAACGCTTGCTAAAGGAATTTCTGAAGGTGCGGTAATTAAACTCGACGCAGCAAAAGCTAAATTGGATTCGTTAGAAATGGAACGTAGCAAATTCAAAAGTAAAATTGATTCTAAGCTTAAAAAGTGGAAGGAATGGGTTTCAAAGAACATAAAAAATCCAGAGCAGAAAGGTAGCGCTTCTTTAGCAAGTAGAGAGGGGACTCCTAAAGCTGAAAGAAGTAAAGTTGCTCAGGCGCCTGATGCAAATGAATTTCATGCTCAGAGTCAACAAGATGGTGTATATGATTTGTTAGATCCGAAACCAACAATGGTTAAACTCAAACCATCAAAGGAAGCAGGGGTAATGGCGTCTCGTATTGTTATTGACAGTACAAAGTATGAGTCAATACCTGGACAGTCAGATCAAGTTGCGATTGGCAATCAAATGTATGAGTCAATACCTGCACAGAGAGAGACGGCTGTAGCTCCGCCTCATAATGATGTTGTAGATAATCCAGATAATCAACATATGTATACAGACCCAAATTCAAGCATTGTGACAGATGCTTTGAAGCCTAGAGTAGAGTTTAAAGAGGAAGGCTTACCTTTCCCAGAAGAGGAACATATCTATGATGCAGTTGAGAACCTTAAAGAAGAAACTGATTTATACACACAAATGGATGACCCTCTAGTGCTCGCTGCTAAACTAAAAGCAGAAGAGAAAAATAATGTAAGTCAGAGGCGAAAAGTACAGGTCGATCCAGTCATGCTAATGACTCCAGATAATGTTGAACTTATGTATCAACAGGATAATGCACAAAAAAACACAGCAGAGTCTGAGGCTTATGTGACTTCAGAACAATTAACAGAGACTTCAAGAGAACCAAAACCCACTGATGACATAGGCCAGCATGTACTATTTTCACAAGCTACAGGGCGTCCGTTACATGAGAGGTTGGGCGACTCTACTCAAGCTTCTTCTGATGAACCAACAAAACCAGTTATTTACGCAAATATACGGCCACCTTTGCCTTCGAAGGATTTCGAGATGTCATTGGAATATGACAGGCTAGCGCCGCTACCAGCAAGTAACCCAATAGGTACAACTGAAGTAAGTGAAGTTTCTGGCACCAGCGAAATAGAAAAAGAAAAACCTTTACCTACGGCGAAAAAACCAGAATTATCTTCTTTACAACCAGCAGCTGTAAAGCGTGTGATTAGTGATGAAAGTAAAGGTATTCATGAAGGAGCTATAGTTTTGTCAGCTCCCATAACCCCAGATAGTGAGTTAGCAACTGTAGGAGAGAAAGCAGCAGTTGAATCGATTATTGACCCGGCTACTTCTGAGGACAGTGAAGTTACATCAAAGCTCCTTGATGCAATAAAAAATAAAGAAGCTGAAAATATCAAGAACCTAATGAGACCTAAGGTTAAAGAACTTGACCTTGAAGGTGTTTCTGATTGGTTAAAAGTTGAAGATACTCCTGACGTTGATTTATCTAAAGCTGTAGAAGGGCTTAAAGAGTTTGACGAAAGAAAGAATAATGATTTAAAAACGGCAACCGCATTATTTGAACATGGTGGTTTCCATGGTATTAAAACTCCAGAGCGAGCCGATGAGGTTTTTGGAGAGCTAAATGCTTCTGACTCTCCACTTGAAAATGCGCTTAAAAAGGATAATGGCGTTATTGCAAAACACTTAGTCGGACTTGAAGCTAATGCAAGAAAAACCACACCGTTGCGTATCACTATAAAACGAGGTTTAACTCGATTTTTTAGCAAACTGTTTAACTTTGTATTCAAACAAAAAACTCCAATCTTGGCAAATGATCCATTTTCAATCGATGGTGTTTATCAAGTAAATTATGCAGAGCTAAATAAAAAAGATAAACAAGAGAAATCTCCACTTCAATTACTCATTGAGCAAGATAAAAAACAGGCAATATTAGATATTCTGCGAACAGAAGACTTCGATGTCGAAAAGTTAACAGATCGTAATGCACTTTATGATTTGGCCCAAGGCAAAAACGGTTGGGAGGGTGTTGCAAGTATTCTAAAAGCTTAAGTTTTGTTTTATTAAGTAAAATTCCTTAATATCATTGAATATTCATCTTTTTATTCTTAAAGGAATACTTAAGAATTTGTTGTTGAGTCAAAAGGATAGATTAAATATACAAGGAGTAGGACCAATGACATTCGGGCAAATTATTAAATCTTTTCGTACTGAAAAAGGGTTAAGCCAGCCAGAGTTTGCTGAGCAGGTTGGTATTGAGCAATCCTACTTATCAAAACTAGAAAATGATAAGTCGTTACCGTCTAATTAAACGATTCAATCACTCTTGAAAGTGATTGGGAAAACATTATCTCAACTTCTTCAACAAATTGATTCTCAAATTGAAATTGAACGTTTATACCCATGATACTTGAACCTAAAAAACTCAGTTGAACGCTAAATGACTTTTTAAGCCCATGAAAGTAAATTAATAACCTGATTGAATATTATCACCTGTTGGGTGAATCGCTCTACGCTCACAAGATGGTTAAAATTGCCGTTATCTGCGTTAGAACATTTGCAAGTAGATTAACTACTTGCTGCACGCTCTGCCTTGCTACCGATAATTTTTTCTGCGCTTGAAAACGTACCCAACTGAGTTTTCTAGGTTGAAGATGCATGTTTCAGGACTTTTTCAGCGCCAATTCTTTGAGGCGCATTAGCGAAGGAATATCGGGATTCTTTCGAGCTAATGTAACAAAGAAGAATTGGCGCTGAGAAGTCCACGCAGT
>NZ_JAFEUN010000169.1 GCF_016900895.1 Parashewanella hymeniacidonis | reverse complement strand
TCTCGAAGCATTTTTTCTTTTTCATGTGTACATAAAAACACCATAAAAAGATCGTTCAAGTAACAATGTTAGATCAAGTGACTTGTTTCACAAAAAACAAGAGGGGCTTGGTGAATGGTTACTTCAATAGTTTAACTGCTATTTTTCAAAAATAGTTTCTTAAAGGGTGGAGAATTACACCCTTTTTTATTATTTAAGCGTCAGCAAAATATAGTAAACTTCATTTATTCTCTCTCAGTAATCACCAATAATGAATAATAAGACTATTTATGTCGCCTACACAGGCGGAACCATTGGCATGCAACAAACAGATAATGGCTTCGCTCCTGTTAAGTACTTTTTAACTGAAACCGTTAAATCGATGCCAGAGTTTTATCACAGCGAAATGCCAGCTTTTGTCATAAATGAGTATTCACCACTTATTGACTCTTCGAACATGCAGCCTGATGACTGGCAAAGAATTGCTGAGGATATTAAAACGAATTATGACAAGTACGATGGGTTTGTGATCTTACATGGTACTGACACAATGGCATTTACTGCTTCTGCTTTATCTTTCATGCTGAAAAACCTCGATAAGCCTGTCATAGTAACGGGGTCACAAATCCCACTTTCCCAATTACGCTCTGATGGACAAGCTAATCTATTGAATTCGCTTTATATAGCTGCGAATCACCCTATACCTGAAGTGACGTTGTTTTTTAATAACAGCCTCTTTAGAGGAAACAGAACAACAAAAGCTCATGCTGATGGCTTTAATGCTTTTGCTTCTCCTAATTACCCTGTTCTTTTAGAAGCTGGAATTAAAATCTCACAAAAAATACAACTACATAAGCAGATTGAACGAAAACCTTTAGAGGTAGTATCGATAGAGCCTCAACCGATTGGCGTAGTGCTTCTTTATCCAGGTATCTCTATTGAGCTGTTTAATAATATTCTACAGCAACCAGTGAAAGCACTGATTATAAGAACATTTGGGGTTGGTAATGCCCCAGAAAGCACAGCGTTGTTAAATGTACTAAAAGAAGCCGACGAAAACGGAATTGTTTTAGTTAACTTAACCCAGTGTATGCAAGGCCGAGTTAATATGTCTGGCTATGCAACAGGAAACGCTCTGGCTAAATCAGGTGTAATCAGCGGTGTAGATCTAACCGTTGAGGCTGCTTTAGCAAAGCTGCATGTGTTACTTTCTCAAAACTTAACAAGTAACCAAATTAAGTCAGCCATGCAAACAAATTTGAATGGTGAACTAACACCTGATTAACCTAATTGGCCACGTTTTTTTAGATATAAGCGGTTTGTTTTAATAGCTAATCGCTATAATTCATTTTAATTTATTAATTTTTAGAGAACGATAAACACATTAAGTACAAATAAAACTATGCAAATCAGCAAGCTAACAAAGAACAGCCCTTTATGCGATTAAGTATCTATTAATTATATTTCACTGTAATTTTTTGTAAATTCAAAACAAAATCAAAACATAAAATATTGTTCTGAGTTCAAATGATTATCACAACCAATAGACGTTCACCAAATGAAAAGAGACAGCCGCTTTCTTTGAAGAAAATTACAATGGACTATTGTGCTTTTCCTAAAGAAGATTCTGTTCTTGTAGACAAGTTTATTGAAGCTCTTAATTGTTGCTCTTCTACGCATGATTTTATTAGAGTTCTCATTGATTTTAATGTTGTCTCCGAAGAAAAAAATTCTTTTCAATGTGAATTAAACTCAAATCTTTTCGAGGCATATCGAAAGCTAGTAAGGCAAAAAATCAAAGTAAATGAATGCCTTGAAATCAGTCTTTCTAAATTTGTAAGAGAATCACAAAACACCTATTTCAATGAGAATCTTTGTGATGTATTAGGCTCTCCTGCAATAACTGCACACCACTTAAAAGCACTCAGTGAACGAGGCCTTTTGATAAACAATGACAAAAGGTTATTACAACCTCGAATTATTGCTGAGATGCCAGCTAGTTTCATCAGACAACAATTTGCGTCTCAAACTTTACAAGCTGCAACGCTAAGATCAATTGCCGCCGATAACGCAAAAGCAGTGAACAATTTATTATTAGCAGGGATAACGTTAAAAAGAGATAAAGCATTTCAATTGCCTTGGATTCATACCTGCGTATTAAACGACAGCGTTAAAGTTACCAAGCTGATGATCCGCTGGGGAATAAACGTCAACGAATTAGATACTAATGGTTCTGCCCCACTTCATACAGCTGCAAAATCAAACCACTTTAAGACGCTGAATGTGTTATTAAACCAACCTGACATAAAAATTAATATTGAAGACGCTAACGGCAATACTCCTGCCCTCGTTGCCGCAAATCATGATTCTTGGGAATCTCTCGAAGCACTTCTCTCATCAGAAAAACTTGATATTAATGCCGAAAATAAAGCAGGAAAAAGTTTAATCTCATTTCTTTTATTTTCTGATAGAGAACAAGTACTTTCTAAAGCCATCAATCATTCGCAAATAAAACTAAAGCCTAAACATTTGATCAATTCGATTCATAGACACAACCAATATGCCGCATTTTCGATATTGAATGCCTCGCCATCATTGCTAAAGCAATGTGAAAAAGAAACCTTAGCCGTCACTGTTTCTCATGGTCATGTAGAAATCTTAAAGAATTTAATTGAAAAAGGTGTTGATATTAATAAGCAAGATGCTCGCGGTTGCACACCACTGCATATTGCTTGTGAATACAGTCACCCTGAAATCGTCGAAATGATTCTTGCTTGTCCTCAGGTCGATCTCACATTATTGGATTATAAGAGCCAAAATGTGTTATCAATCGCAAACTTAGCAGCAGAGTCGGCTTTAGCGCAAATAAATAATTCAAGTGAAATTACGCCTCAGAAAATACAGCGTTTAAAAAACAGTCAAACCGTTTTAGACTTGTTAAACGATTACCTAAAATCAATATATTTATAAAAACACCCTGACCATTTGAACTTTTTTTCATCAATCAGCACAAGATCGACATAACGTTATGTAATTTAATTACATGTTCCCCTATCTTTTGTTATCTTGATCACAGATTTAGACCCCATATCACGGTAAATTTCGTAATAGAAAGAACATTTAGCCAAATAGGTTTTGCCTAAATATTTTTATAGGAAACATCATATGCCAGTAACAAATGCTCAAGAGCTTGATCTACTTGTAGATAATGTCGGAAAAGCTCAAGCAGAGTTTGCTAATTTCAGTCAAGAAAAAGTAGACAAAATTTTTAGAGCTGCAGCACTAGCTGCAGCAGATGCTCGTATTTCACTTGCCAAAATGGCTGCTAAAGAAACACGTATGGGAGTCCTTGAAGACAAGGTAATCAAAAACCATTTTGCATCAGAGTATATTTACAATAAATATAAAGATGAGAAAACGTGTGGCATTTTAGAAGAAGATCATACCTTCGGGACTATTACCATTGCAGAACCTGTTGGTTTAATTTGTGGTATCGTACCGACAACGAACCCAACGTCAACTGCAATTTTTAAAGCTCTGATCAGCCTAAAGACTCGTAACGGTATCATTTTTTCACCACATCCACGTGCAAAAATATCAACTACTACCGCTGCTAAACTTGTGTTAGATGCTGCGATAGCCGCAGGGGCTCCAAAAGATATTATTGGTTGGATTGATGAGCCGAGTGTTGCGCTATCAAATCAGCTAATGACCCACGACAAAATGAACTTGATTTTGGCAACTGGCGGACCAGGCATGGTTAAAGCCGCCTACTCTTCAGGTAAACCTGCTATCGGCGTTGGCGCGGGTAATACTCCAATCGTAATTGATGAAACAGCGGATATTAAGCGTGCTGTTAGCTCAATATTGATGTCAAAAACATTCGATAATGGTGTTGTGTGTGCTTCTGAGCAAGCCGTTGTGATCGTTGACAGCATTTATGATGAAGTTAAAGAGCGTTTTGCTTCTCACGGCGGTTACCTGTTATCAGCCAAAGAAACTAAAGCGATGCAAAAAGTCATCCTAAAGAATGGCGGCCTTAATGCAGATATCGTTGGTCAAAGTGCAATTACTATTGCAGAAATGGCGAGCATTAAAGTACCGCACACTACGAAAGTATTGATTGGTGAAGTAACAGAAATTGAAGATGCTGAAGCATTCGCACATGAAAAATTATCTCCACTTTTAGGTATGTACCGTGCGGCGAACTTTGAAGAAGCATTGGATAAAGCCGAAGCCTTAGTTGCACTGGGCGGTATTGGCCACACATCTGGCTTATATACAGACCAAGACACACAAGAAGAACGTGTTAAGCAATTCGGCTTCAGAATGAAGACCGCTCGTATTCTTATTAATACTCCAGCGTCACAAGGTGGTATTGGTGACTTATACAACTTCAAATTGGCACCTTCTCTAACATTGGGTTGTGGTTCTTGGGGTGGTAACTCGATTTCAGAAAACGTGGGGCCAAGCCATTTGATCAACAAGAAAACTGTCGCTAAAAGGGCTGAAAACATGCTTTGGCACAAACTTCCTTCTTCAATCTACTTCCGTCGTGGTAGCTTACCAATCGCATTGGAAGAGTTAAGTGACAAACGCCGTGCACTCATCGTTACTGATAAGTTTTTATTCAATAACGGTTACTGCGATGAAACAGTTAAGATCTTAAAAGCACAAGGTCTAGAAACTGAAGTATTTTATGATGTTGAAGCAGATCCTACACTTGCGGTTGTAAAAAAAGGTACTGACGTCGCAATGAGCTTCCAGCCTGATGTCATTATTGCTTTAGGTGGTGGTTCACCAATGGATGCAGCAAAAATTATGTGGGTTTTGTATGAACACCCAGATGTCGATTTTGCTGACTTAGCCCTTCGCTTTATGGATATTACAAAACGTATCTATAAATTCCCTAAATTGGGTAAAAAAACGAAGATGGTGGCAATCCCTACTACTTCTGGTACGGGTTCAGAAGTGACTCCATTTGCGGTAGTTACTGATGAGAAAACAGGTCAAAAGTATCCAATTGCAGATTATGAATTGACACCGAACATGGCTATTGTTGATCCGAACCTTGTCATGAACATGCCTAAATCACTCACAGCTTTCGGTGGTGTTGATGCGATTACTCATGCGCTTGAAGCTTATGTAAGTATCATGGCGAACGAGTATAGTGATGGCCAAGCCTTACAAGCACTGGATTTATTAGTTAAATACTTACCTGATTCGTATGAAAAAGGGGCAGATGCACCATTAGCTCGTGAGAAAGTACACAATGGTGCAACAATTGCGGGTATCGCATTCGCTAATGCATTCTTGGGTATTTGTCACTCAATGGCGCATAAAATTGGTGCAGAATTCCACATTCCACATGGTCTAGCAAATGCATTACTGATCTCAAATGTAATTCGTTTTAATGCTACAGATTTACCAACTAAGCAAGCGGCATTTAGCCAATACGATCGTCCTAAAGCTTTATGTCGTTACGCTGAAATTGCCGACCACTTAAAACTTGGCGGTAAGTCAGATCTTGAGAAGGTTGATAAACTGATTGCAGTTATCGACGGCATTAAAACTCAATTAGGTATTCCTGCTTCGATTCAAGAAGCAGGTGTAAATGAAGCTGACTTCTTAGCGAAACTCGATGAAGTTGCGGAAGATGCATTTGATGACCAATGTACAGGTGCGAACCCTCGTTATCCATTAATCTCTGAGCTTAAAGAGCTACTACTGGCAAGTTTTTATGGTAAAGAATATAAAAACTAAACATTAATTTACAGAGACTTACATTTAAATGCCTTGAATTTATATTCAAGGCATTATTATTTTTCTCCTAAGTTAATCATGATTAATAAAGCAATAATTTCTAACTAAAAACAATTATACTTTTATTACCTCGCCATGATATTGACTTAACAACCACCGTCTGAAAGACGGTGGGTTACACTATGCAGGCTGAAAGCCCGCTCCTATACGACATCACTCCAAATCAAAATTATCGTTATCTTTTCGCTCAAAGTGATGCTGTAAATA
>NZ_JAFEUN010000168.1 GCF_016900895.1 Parashewanella hymeniacidonis | reverse complement strand
TTTTAGCACCAAAAACGACCAGAAACCGTAGGTTCACTATATCATTTCTGGTCGAAATTGAATGTATCAAAGAGCTATATTGTATTAGCGATCATAATGTTAGATTTTTTTCATAGCCGACTACTTATTCTAAGAATTGATTTAAGTTAACTCCGATCATTTGAGGGTTTCTAGCATGATCGACTGTGTGCATAGTTTCTGCTTCTAAAAAGTCATAAATATCGCAAAAACATTTAATATCAGGATGATCAAAAAATGTATTCACAATAGATGAATGCAGCGATTACACAGGTCTTACTAAAAATTATATCTACAAGCTCACTCACTTAAAACTCATTCCACACTTTAAACCGAATGGGAAAAAACTCTTCTTCAAAAGACAGGATATTGATGACTGGTTACTCAGTAATAAAGTGGAAATAGACCATGGAACGGATGGCGTTGTAATACAGAGAATCTTTGAACTGAACGAGTTGCTTAATGGATGATTTTGAGTGAATTAACAAACCTAAAGGTTGATTGTAAGTTAGCGAAAACCAATGTTCATCTTAAGGATTTTGTACTAGCCCATGAGTTTTGGTTAAAAGCCACCATCTGATCACCTAAAGTTATCCTTTTAGGTCATCGTTTTTCGAAAAATACAGGTATTTGGTCTGAATAGCTTAAGCTAAATTGTTAGGTATTTATCTCGTTTATGGGCATAAATGAGTTACTTATTAACTCAGTATTAACATGCAGATTGACTGTTGATTACTGCAATTGACTTTTCGCTCAAATCACTTATCTTGTCACCTTTACTCATTAATGTATTTAACTAATGACTCGAATTAAAGTGTCTGACATTCAAAGCAGTGGTGTGGCTGTAAATAAAAGTTGGAAAAAACTCTCCAATTTATGGGAGCAAATTTCTAAGCTACAAGCGAGAAATCAACGCTTAGAAATCAAAATTTCAACCTTCTATGAGCAAGCTAAACCTCTATTTGAAAGTTATGAAATTGAAACCTGCTCATTAGCCGCCATTAAGATCGAACGGCTTATTAGTTTCATTCCTCGTAGAACAATAAAGGGTGAACGAAGAGATGCCCTTTATGAGTTAATCCATGAAGAACTCGATGCACTAGAATCTAATCCGTTCTGGACAGGAAGTACTGAAGAGTTACGAAAAAAATTCCAAAACCAAATAGCCGCTGATGCGCAACACCATGCAGATAAAGCACCAGAGCCAGATGAGTTCGAAACAGAGATATTTCGTGACATGCTCGAAGACATGTTGGGAGTCGATATTGACTTTGAACATGAGAAATTGGTTGAAATGATGAGGAACCCTCAAAATATTGAACAATACCTTAAAGATATTGCTCAATCTCACCAAGAAAAACACGCTGATATCGAAGATGATCCAATCGATGAAGATGAATTAGATGATGATTTTTTTGAGCGAGCATTTAATCACTTCAAACAAGAAGAAAGTGCGCCTTCCATTGATGATATCAAAATGCTTTTTAAATCATCTGACCTTAATAAACTGTATAAAAAAATGGCGTCACGTCTGCATCCAGATAAAGAAAGTGATGAGTCATTGAAAAAAGAAAAGCATGAATTGATGCAACAACTATCAAAAGCAAAACGTGATGGTGATGTCTTTACGCTGCTTCAAATGAGTCAGCAATGGCTTCCTGACTTTGAGCTGGATCTAAGCCCTTCAGCATTAAAAGCCATGATTCGAGTACTCGAAACTAAAGTTAAAGATTTGAACTTTCAGCACAAGCGCATTGGCTCAGATTCCAGTTTAGAAAGTATGGTTTGGAATCGACTTTCAGCTCGAAGTAAAAAACAGCAGCAAATCAACATTCAAGAGCATATTGATTCGTTGGTAGATTGCCAAGCTGATATACAAGAATGTATCGATACATTAACAACCGTAAAATCCGTTAATGCTTATTTAAAAGAGCGGATTGAAGCTGAGCGCTGGAATTATTTCCCGCATGTTGGTGATATGCGTGATTGCCCATTCTAAGCCGCTAATTTTTTATAAAAATTGATTAAGCTGTTCAATAGTCGAACGGCTCAATCAATCTTATTTTAACCGAGTTTGAAGGTTCGTTAATCGCTGCTTAGACGTTATCGTTCTAGCCGCCATGTTAACGGCTTTTTGCTGACCAAGTAGCACCACTAACTGTTTTCCCCGAGTGACTCCAGTATAAAGCAGATTTCTTTCTAATAGCATGTAATGCTGCATTGCCATCGGAATCACCACACATGGATATTCTGAGCCCTGACTTTTGTGGATAGAAATGGCATAAGCTAAAGATACTTCATCAAGTTCGTTAAACTGATACATTACGTCAATGCCATCGAATTCAATGATTATCTCACTTTCTTCAATATTGACACTAACAACTCGTCCTATATCACCATTAAACACGTCTTTGTCATAGTTATTGACCGTTTGTATGACTTTGTCACCAGGGGCGTATGTCCAGCCATAACGTGTGACTTTAGGGTGTGCATCAGGGTTCAAGGCTTCTTGTAAGGCGATATTTAAACTACGAGCGCCTAAACCGCCACGATTCATAGGCGCTAACACTTGGATATCATTAACAGGATCTAGACCAAACTTTTTCGGTAGGCGTTGAGTGACTACCGTCATCAGTTTTTGAAACAATTCTTCAGGTTCATCGCCGTTGATAAAGTAAAAGTCTGTATCCGCACCTTTTGGAGTTGGCTTTGGGGTTTTACCTTTATTAATTGAATGCGCACCAGTAATAATCTGTGATGTTGCCGCTTGTCTAAATATTTCAGTTAATCGAGCTACTGGTATTTGCTCTGAGGAAATTAAGTCACTCAATACTGACCCAGGGCCGACCGAAGGAAGTTGATCAATGTCGCCGACTAAAATTACAGCACAATTATCGGGCACCGATCTCAACAGTTGATTCATCAATACCACGTCAACCATGGAACTTTCGTCAACAATCAAAAGATCGGCTTCTAATGGGTTTTCTGCGTTGTGTTTAAAATCAAATGCTGTCGGATCAAATTCCAGCAATCGATGTATTGTGATAGCTTCTTCGCCTGTTGATTCAGCGAGTCGTTTCGCTGCTCGGCCTGTCGGAGCACATAATAATACCTTGGCTTGTTTAGCCTTAATGATTTTCAATATGCTGTTTACGGTCGTTGTTTTACCTACGCCAGGGCCACCAGTAACGATACAAAATTTATTTTTGACGGCTTGCTCAATCGCTACAGTTTGAGACTCGGATAACATAATGTTGTTTTTTTTCTCAACCCAATGAACAGCTTTTTCTATCGAAATGTTTGACCAAGCACTGTTACCTTTCAATAATCGTTTGACGTGGTTTGCTACACCTAGCTCAGCTCGATATAAAGGTGCTAAGAAAAGACAATCAACATCATTAATGATTTCAGGAGTGAGCCGTTGTTCATTGACTTCACAATCGATGGCTTGTTTGATGGTATCTTCTGGGATTTCCAATAACTTAACCGCATCATTGACCAATGAGTCAAAAGGCTGGGCACAGTGACCTTGTCCTGATGTTTCTTGTAGTACATGCCTTACACCAGCTTGCGCTCGAATAATTGATTCACGGTCAATACCAAGCTGTTGCGCCAAATCATCAGCTGTTTTGAACCCAATGCCATGAATATCTAGCGCTAAACGGTAAGGGTTCTCGGACACTTTCTCGACTGCAGAGTCACCATATGTTTTGTAAATACGCACGGCTCTGGCAGTGCCTACCCCATGAGATTGAAGAAACACCATAATTTCACGGATCACTTTTTGCTCAGACCATGCAGAAGTGATTTTCTCTCGTCGCTTTTTTCCTATCCCTTCGAGTTCTAGTAACCTTTCTGGATTTTGTTCAATAATATCGAATACGTCTTCCCCAAAGGCTTTGACTAACCTTTTAGCAAAATGAGGGCCGATCCCCTTGAGCATCCCTGAGCCGAGGTACTTTTCAATACCTTCAATAGTATTAGGCGTAACCGTCTTAATTTGTTTCACTTGGAATTGAACACCATGTCGATGGTCATTGAACCAAATGCCTGTAGCATCAACAAACTCACCCGGTGTAATTGAAGGCGTACTGCCCGTCATAGTCACCAGTTCCAGTTGCCCTTTACATTTCACTCGTATTACAAAAAAACCGCTTTGCTCACTGTGAAAAGTAACCCGCTCTACGGAACCTTGAAGATGAACGATAGGCTGATGATCGCTGTGTTTTGCATGTAACGATTGGTTATTGGTAAACGACATCAAAATGACTTACTTTATGACAACTTCAAACGGTGGATATTATCAACCTGAGATGAAACAAGCGATAACTTAATGTCCGTTGAATTGTATTTGCTTATATGAGGCTTAACATGCTGATATTAGATACTGAAACTACAGGGTTAGATTCACAGGCTGAAATTATCGAAATAGCCATTATTAATGAGTCTGGGAATGTGGTCTTTGAATCGCTAGTTAAACCAACAAAACCGATCCCCGAAGATGCCATTGCTATTCATGGCATCGCCAATGAGCAAGTACACGCAGCACCATTATGGTTCGAGATCGCCACTGCTGTTAATAATATTTTAAGTGGAAAAGAAGTGGCAATATACAACGCTGCGTACGATGTTAGACTTATTGAACAAACTTGCGGTTTATATCATCTTACCCCGCCACGCTATTTTGCACATTGCGTCATGCTGCCATACGCAGAGTATTGGGGAGAGATCAGCCATAGAGGAAGTTATAAATGGCAGTCTTTAACTAATGCTGCTAGGCAGCAACATATTGATATCTCAGATTTGGACCCACACAGAGCAAAATCTGATTGTGAAATAACCCGACGAATAATGAACAAAATGGGGTGGATAAATTCAATATGACCACAACAGTAGATGAGTATAATCTGGGCGTATTACTTCTAAAATATGATCGCCACTCAACAAATGGTTAGATTAAATACTCTAAATCGAATTTGGACAGAAATGAGATAGATACTACTAGGGAAGTTGTTCAGGAAATCTGTATTAGTCTTTAACCATAGTTAAACGGCCTAGTTTTCCATTAAGCAAGAATATTGGTAATTCAAGTTCCAATTTTTTTTTCACAACATTCTTAAATGCTTGGGCTTTTGAGGCAAAGGCATCAGTACTGTATTCCAAATTATTTTCATCAATAACAATCCCGATGATTGACTGTTTAGAGTAAGTTACAATAACTTCATTTCTGAAGTCACAGCTACATTTATTAGTCATATAGCATTTGAACTCCTCAAGATTTTCATATGAGGCACTTGCTATCACACCGAAGTCCTCTGACTCATTAGGGGCTTGGTAAAACAACCCGTTGTACTCGGTTTCTATATCATATTTTTGTGAATGCGGATTATAAATACAATAGCAATGTAATAACGGGTTCCACTCAACCCTTTCGTTAAAATCATTAAATCTTTGAGTGTATGCCCATTCATCCCAAAATTGTAATAGCTCAACATCACTGGTGCTCAATATAAATCCTATAGACTTATAAGGTTCAACATTCTTAATGCTCTCTTTAACAAAACTGGTGCAACTATTAACGACTTTTTTTCTTACGATTAATTCATCTAACTCTTGCTCTGTTCGATATAAAGGATCAATAGGGTCTTCTTGCAATCCATCAAATAGCATTTTGATGAGACAGCCTTTATTTCTAAACTCTTCGATAACACTAAGTTGTTGGCTTGAGTGGGCTAAACAGTCACCTGAACAACTTTTTAATTGCGCTAGAGGGATACTGACAACTAATGACATTTGCTATATTGAATTAGGTAAATAGAATATTTGATATGCATTTTACACATATTAAAAGAAGTACTTAGTTAACTTTACTTCATATTTTGTAAACGACTTTGGGGCAATTTCGAGTTAGCATTTAAGACTTTATAGATTCCCTTTCTATCTTTGGTGATATTCAAAAGATTAACTTTAGTTAATAGTTATCTTGACTGTCATTATCGAATTTGGGTGTAGATCCTTTAGATCGACGAATATTATTAAAAGATCATTAATTATCAGTGTGATAGCTTAAATATATAGTGCGAAAGGAGCAATTTCATAGTACTTATTAGTTCTGACACACAATA
>NZ_JAFEUN010000167.1 GCF_016900895.1 Parashewanella hymeniacidonis | reverse complement strand
TCAAGCGGCCAGAGCACGAGCCAGAGGCTACCGTAATACAGGAACATTTATAACCATGATCTTTATGATTGCTAGCCCTGTATCAGATCTACTCAAATCCACATGAAACGACGAAGAGCCATTTTTTGCGAACAAGTAGACGAAATTTAACCAATCTTATTTGCTTGTTAATGCTTTTTTGAGGTAGGACTTAGTGAAAGCGTTAATCTTCTTGAGATCAATCAAAATTTTGTAGAATTCGTCAATGAGATTTCTGCATTTTGCTGTTTTTTGTGTTTATACTGGGTCCATAGTAATTACGCGAGTACTCGTAGGAGAGAAATATGGAATACAACACTTCAGAGCTTTGTGACATGTATTTAGATGTTGTTGATGTTGTTGAGCCAATGTTCAGCAACTATGGCGGATGCAGTTCATTTGGTGGTTCCATTGTGACCATTAAATGTTTTGAAGATAACGGCCTTATCTCAAGCATGCTAGCTGAAGATGGTACCGGTAAAGTTCTACTTGTTGATGGTGGGGGCTCTCTACGCCGTGCATTGCTTGATGCTAACCTTGCCGAAGTCGCAGCCAATAATAATTGGGAAGGCATCGTCATTTATGGTTCTGTGCGTGATGTAGATACATTAGATGAACTGGATATTGGGATTCAAGCCTTAGCATCCATTCCTATTGGCGCAGAAAGCCATGAAGTGGGCGAGACTGATTTACCAGTCAATTTTGGTGGTGTAACTTTCTTACCTGGTGATCATATCTACGCCGATAATACTGGCATTATTCTCTCACCAGAACCGCTCGATATTGATTAATAAACATAACAATAGGAAAGCTGACTCTATGTCAGCTTTTTTATTGTTACCTCTCAGCCATTGAGTAACGAATGAAAAAAGCGTTCTTTTCTTGGTAAATAGTAATTATCATAATTCAATGACATCACCACAGATTTAGCGCTACCAATAATTTCACTTCGAGGTACAAAACTAATGACTCTGGAGTCTGCACTGTGATCTCGGTTATCACTTAGCGCTAGGTAATATCCCTCAGGTACAGTAACTTCTCTAAAATTCGCTAAAGATGACGGCGTTTTAGACAAGCGCACTTGATGCTTAAGACCAAGTAAGTTTTCAATTTCATCGCTCGATACTGCATTGCTCGAAATCTTCTGATAATCAAGTTGTTCACCATTGATGGTGAGTTGATTATGACTTAACACGACTCTGTCACCTGGTATACCAATCACTCTTTTGATTAATCGATTCTTTGCAGCTTTAGAGTCAAAAACGATGATGTCACCACGTACAGGGTTTGAAACTTTATAGAGTGAGATGTGTGTGAAAGGCACTCGAACATCGTAGGCCATTTTGTTGGTATAAATTCGATCACCTTCAAGAATTGTGGGCTTCATGGAGCCTGTTGGCACTGTATACCAGTCGGCGACCGCACTGCGAAACACACTCATCAATACCAAGAACAGTAATAGTGATTTATTTTCTTTTAATGACTTGATTAACCAACGTTTCATAAAGTTCCTTCTTACTCACAGTCAAAATAATTTTTTATACTGTGTATGTAAACAACACTCCCTTACTAAGGTTCATATTCAAATGTAACTTGATGTTTATATCAGTGTTTCAAACCGCCCACTTTGATACATTCCCATAATGAATCCCGTACTGCCTCCTATCGCCCCTATACACCAGCCCATTAAGCATCCTATTTTTTCTTTTCTAAGCTGCTTTTCAATTTGAGTTGACGATAAGCCTAATTGATTTTGTATCCTCGCCGCATTAGTTCGATAAAGCACAGAGACAAATCGATTAATACCAAAAATCACCACAAGATAAGCTAAACAGGGAAGTAACCACCCTTCACTGACAGAATAACTCGCCACCAGTAAAAATGTGCTGAACACCAAAAATAGATTTTGCGCTTTTCTATTTTTTTCAAGCAAAGCAATATCTTTGGGATTATCAAACTTTGCAATGGCTTTTTTGGCCACCGTATTGCTGACAAAAATTGCGATTAGTCCGCCAACAAACGCACCGCCTAATATTGATATTACTTTTAACAACCAATGGCTTTGTGATGATGCTGCAACACCTATGCTGGCAGCTGCGGTTGGCGAAGCTGTCATGGCTGCAATCGCAATGGTCGATGAAATACCTAGCGGGGCCGATGACAAAATAACTTTACCGTACTGAGAGAGTACCTTCTCTTTTAAATGCTCTCTGACTCGTTGCAAACGCTTACGAACTAATACTTCACTGATATCTAATAATTCAGCTACAACTTTAGTGCTTTGATCTTCGCGATAATACAACACCACAATCTCACGACTTTCGTCTGGTAATTGCTCAAGTAAATGACTAATCAAATGGCTTTGCTGTTCTTTTATCAGTGATAAATCATGAGCATGGCTATCGTCATATACTTGATTAAGCATCTCATCTACATTCTCAGTGTCTAACTTACGGCGAGCCACCATACCTAAATCACGTACATGATTGATGGCTGTGTACCTTGTTAATTGCCTGACCCATGGCAAAATACTGCTATTGCTTTTCAGCTCATCAATCTTTTGCCACACTTTAATAAAGACTTGTTGGGTTACATCCTCGCTGTAGGCTACATCTCTGGTTATCGCCAAAGCGAGTGAATTCACAGTATTAGTGAGCTCTTTTACTAAAACTGGAAAGGCTTTTTTATCCCCAGATTTGATGCGCTCGACTATGGGTTCCAGTTGCAACATTATAAGCCCTCTACGAAATCAGAAATTTGTGCTTGTAACCAATGTGGCTCATCCCACATTAAAAAATGCTTACTTTGAGTGTTCATGGTCACTTGAGCATTTATCTGATTAACTATTTGTCCTTTGTAAAGGTTTTCCATGGCTTGTTTATCTTTGTCTAAATCAAACCCGCCAGAAGCACCTAGCAACAAGTAAGGAACGGTCAGCTTCGATAACCCTGGCCTAAGATCAGTCGTCATAACACTGTACATTGCACTGGCTGCGGTTTGAGGGTCGGATTGTTTTGCCATATTTAGCAACTCTGACACCTTTCCTTGTTGTTTAGTTTGAATATGCGCAGATTGCATTGTCATCATCGCCATCTTATCCGGTGTCGCAGTTTGATACATCGTCCTGATAAACTGGGCTTGCTGACTCAAATCACTCACTTGAGTTGCATTGCTGCGGCTGAATACAGGACCAATAAATGGCAACCCATCTACCGAAAGCACACCGATAATGGTGATGTCCTGATGGAGGGCAATATCTAATGCCAGTAGTCCCCCCATGCTATGACCGACAATACTGGTATTTTTTAATTGATTAGCAGTGATGTATTTTGAAATGTCATTTTTAGCTACGTTATAGATATCCGAAAAGTGATTACATTTTGGGGTTTCACCAAAACCCGCAATACTAACAATGTGCACACGATGTTGATCCGCCAACTTAGTTGCAATGGGTTGCCAGACTCGTTTATCGCTGATGAAGCCAGAAATCAAAACAATATTACTTTCTTGATTCGTCCCTAAAGCATCCACTTTTATGCATGATTCATTGGCATTTGTAAAAGCGCTTACGAGCACCAAAGATAAAGCGATGACTTGATTAATAACGTTCATAAGTTTTCCTTAACAGATCATGTTTTTAAATGCGTTATTAACTAAGTCACGGGCAATGAAACATGTGTGACAAATTAATTTAATTTTTTAAAAAAATTAAAAAAAGCGATATGTTTCGAGCGGCATTGAGCTGCTGCGTTATAAATACGTTTTAAACCAATTCACAATTTCTTGTTGTTGTTTGTTGCGATTTTTAGAAAAGTAATGATTACCTTCTGGGTAAACCACTAATTTATGTGGGATTTTATGTACATTAAGTGCTGCAGCCAGTTTTTCTGAATGCTCGACAGAAACTCGTTTATCTTTCGCACCATGAATCAGAAGCACAGGCACATCTTTAGGCAATTGATGAACCCATTGAAGCGTTGAACGTTTTTCTAACTCTTGAAGTTTATTAACAAAATAGTTTGGAATTCGATGTTTATATACGTTTTCCATCGCAGGACGAATTTCCAGTCCTCGAACTAAGTCATAATTCCCTGATGAAGCTGCAACGGCTTTGATGTTACTCACTTCTTTCAAGGCTAAAAAGGTTTGCATTCCGCCACGACTTCCGCCAAACATCCCTATTCGCTCAGCATCCGCCCCTACGATATTTGGAATCAACTTAAACAACTCAACGACATCATTGACATCCTTACCACCAAACTCATCAAGGTTATCTTCTTTCGTTAATGAGCCTCGATATTGACTGCCAATGATCACAAACCCTTGCTCGGCGATAGGAAACAGACCTCTCATCATATTGGCGAAAATCATCGAACCGTACCCCCCATTTCCGCCGCGGTTATAAACAAGTACGGGATATTTTTTATCTGATACCTTAGGCTTAATCACAAAGCCAGCAACGTCAACACCATCAACTTTATAGCTAATACTTTGACAAACAAGGTGCTTTTTATAGTGTTCGTATTTTTCTTTACCAAAAATCTTATCGAACCCATTCATCGCCCTGTTTAATTTGTCTTTATCGCCTTTGAATTTTTTGTTGTTCTTCTTTTCAATAAATCCGTACCAAGCCTCATAACTTGAAAATATGGAACGAAAACAATCTTGTTGAGTTGTGACTCGCTCATCATTAATGATATTAGCGGCTTGGGTTAAAAAGCTGGATAGAGCTAACGATAAAATAACGAAACTTTTGTTCACAATAATTCCCTGTGTTTGTTGACAAAAAACACTGACATTTACTGATTCAGTCGAATGAATAAAATCCTACCATAGCAATTAAGCTATTGAATTAAAAGCCAACAAACTGGCAAACTATAGCGTATAAAAATAACTTCTAAGGATAGAATTATGACGCTGCTGAATAGGCTGTTTTTGTTTGCTCTCTGCGGATTCATGAGTATTTCTTGTTTTGCTGTATCTCAAAAAGATGTTCCAGCGGCGCTTAAGCCTTGGCAATCTTGGGTACTGACTGATGATAAAGAGCTGCAGTGCCCTTTCATTAATGGTGCTTCCTACTCTGATAAACAAAATCACATTTGTGCTTGGCCTAGTGAACTCAGTATTGATGCTTCAGACACAAAAGCTCAGTTTCAACAATCCTGGCAAGTGATGGTTGAGTCTCTGGTTCCATTACCCGGTGATAAACAACATTGGCCGACCTCTGTGACAGTTAATGGTTAGAACTGGCCGATAATTAATCATGAAAATAAGCCTCACCTTAATTTGAATCCAGGTCATCATCACATTGTAGGCAAACTAAATTGGCCTCAGTTACCTAAGGTATTATCGCTTGCGAAACCTACTCACATCGTCAAACTCAAAGTCGATAACGACGAGATTGCTTTCCCGAAAATTGAACGACATCAGCTTTGGTTTGATCAGCAAGCAGAACCGACAACAGGTCAAGACTCAGAAACGTTAGAAGTGGTAAGAAAAATCAGCGACGGCGAACTTTTGAAACTTGAAACGCTCGTTTATCTCGATATTTCTGGTAAAGCCCGAGAAGTGAATTTTGGTCAAGTTTTACCACAGGGGTTTGAATTAGCAGGCATCACCTCTGCTCTCGACGCTTTTATGAATGCAAAAGGTGAACTTTATGCTTGAGTAAAACCCGGTGATTGGTCGATCAAAATCATTAGTTATGCGCAGCCTACCACCTTATCTTGGCAGCGCCCCTCTTCGTCGACCATTTGGCCTAAAAAGGAAATATGGGCATTAGAAGCCGATGAAAAGCTGCGTATAGGGAAACTTGAAGGTGTAAACCTCATCGATAATAGCCAGGCTGATATGCCCAGTTCTTGGGAAAAACTTCCGAGTTATTTAGTCTCCGAAAACGCAAAGCTAGTTTATGAAATTCAACACCGAGGTAGCCCTACTCACCTTGAAAACCAGTTAACCCTAAAGCGCCAATTATGGTTAGCTTTCGACGAGCAAACGTTCACGTTCAGTGACGCAATCACTGGCAACATGAGAAGTGACTGGCGGATGGATATGGCAGAACCTTATTTAGTCGGTTCTGAAAAAATCCATTTCAAGAGTTAAAATGTACGGCATCTGATTTACGCAAAATTCAGAGCCGTACCCCAAAAGCAAGATTTCTTAGATTTTGCATCAATTTCACTACAAAAC
>NZ_JAFEUN010000166.1 GCF_016900895.1 Parashewanella hymeniacidonis | reverse complement strand
ATCTAATGGAATACTTCTAATTTCTGCGGCTGTAATCATAGAAAGACTCAGAAACTGAATAAGTAGGTAATTATGCTTAAAATGTCACCGTTCGTCTGTGATCTATTCGCTATTATTTTGTGACCTATTCGCTATATGTGTTGTGATCTTTCTACCTAGGTTTCCTGTGAGTAATTATTGTTGAATGTTAGGAGATCTCAGTGCGAAATGTCAGTTATAAACTAAACATGCCCAAGTTTGTATCAAAAAATAGCAATAGTTTACTTTTGAAGATATTTACAAATTCTTGCCAATTTTAATTTGCAGTCCCTTATGTGCAATCCAAAAAAAATAGAAAAAATTAAAGCTACTTAGTTTTACTTTTTTCACCTAAACTCAAAAAGTGATCAATATTGACAAAAGGATGGAAAATGGAAGGTCAAGAACGTGAAATGAGTTTGAGGTTTCTTGCTGAGCCCGCTGATGTGAACTTTGGTGGTAAAGTTCATGGTGGTGCTGTAATGAAATGGATTGATTTAGCGGCTTATGCCTGTGCGGCGCAGTGGAGTGGTAAATATTGTATTACAGCTTATGCTGGAGGCATTCGCTTTGTCGAGCCTATTCATGTAGGTAATATGATAGAAGTTAATGCTAAGGTCCTCTATACCGGAAGAACTTCTATGCATATCGGTATTGATGTTCGAGCTGGAGATCCAACTGAAACGGATAAATATCTGAAAACCCATTGTTTGGTGATAATGGTTGCGGTTAATGCTGATGGTAAATCGACGCCGGTTCCTCAATGGGAGCCTGAAACAGAACATGACATTTACCTCAGGGACTCTGCAATTAGACTGATGGAAATGCGCAAAAAGATTGGCGCAGAAATGGAATCATTTGTTCATGAAGCTTAATGTTCTTATCTAGCGTTTAAAATAGTTACTCTTCTTTTCCTTCTTCTATGTGGTTTCAAGTTTATCTAATGGTAGACTTGAGACTATGTAACTTCTTTGTCACAAATATAATAATAAATGAATGTTAAGCACTTTCTGGCTTTGGATTATGGAACTCAAAGTGTCAGAGCTATCATATTTGATAAAGCGGGAAAAGCGCTTTATCAATCTCAAATTAAAGTAGAGCCATTTGTTGATGGCGAAAAGGGTTCTGCCGAGCAAAATCCTGAGTATTGTTATCAAAAGCTTGTTGAATCTGTCAGGCGTTTACTTACTGCAAATAATATTGATCCTTCTTTAATTACGTCAGTAGCACTAACAACTCAACGAGCTTCAAGTGTATTGCTTGATAATAAGCATAAACCGATATCTCCAATTTTCATGTGGTCAGACACAAGACTCGCTGACGAAACCAAACTGTCGACGATGAGTTGGTATTTTCGTTTGGCTTTCAAAGTCGTTGGCATGACCAGTCGAATTACCTTTTTAAGAAAGGCAGCTAAGGTAAATTATTTAAAAGAACATAAACCAGAACTCATTGATTTTGCAGATAAAGTTGCTTTATTTAGTGGTTATTTGACACATAAGATTTCAGCAAAGCTTATTGATAGCATTGCAAGTCAAGTAGCTTATTTACCATTTGATTACCAGCGTTTAGCTTGGGCGGAATCGCTAAGTTGGCGTTGGCAGGCATTAGCTTGCAATCGTAAGCAGATGGTTGATTTAGTACCCGCAACCCATTTTATTGGCAACATATGCGCTAATTTTGCGAAAGACACGGGACTGGAGCCGACAACCAAAGTTTATACGGCTGGCGGTGATAAAAATTGTGAGATGTTCGCTGGAGGTTCTGGTGAACGAGGGATTGCCAATGTAAGTTTAGGCAGTGCTGCAAGTATCAGTATAGGACTCGATAACTACCAAGAAACCTTTCGCTATATGCCTTCTTTCCCTTCATTGCTTGAGAATCAACATATTAATGAAGTTCAGCTGGAAAGAGGATTTTGGCTACTGACTTGGTTGATAGATGAGTTTGGTAAAGAAGATAAAGACAAAGCAAGATTGCTTGGTAAAAGTGTTGAAGAATACATTTGCACCGAAATCGAAAATATTCCAGCTGGTTCAGAAGGTCTAATGCTCAGTCCAACGTGGTCGCAAGGTGTTATTTTCCCTGGCCCTGAAGCTAAAGGAAGTATTGTAGGCTTTACGCCAAAGCATACTCGTTTTCATCTCTATCGTGCAGCGATAGAAGGCGTATTATTTACGTTAAAGGCCGCATTAATCCGATTGGAAAAGAAACATAATTTTCCAATTGCAGTGGTTAGAATTACTGGCGGTGGCAGCAAAAGTGAACAGGTGTTACAAATGGCTGCAAACATTTTTAATCGACCTGTCGAAACTATTGATGTGGATGAAGCTTCTGCATTAAGGGCAGCAATGTGCTGTGCTGTTGGAGAAAAAGTATACCCTGATCTTGTATCTGCCAGAGATAACATGGTTAAAATTAAAGAACGCATTCAACCGGAGCAAAGTGTTTCTGATCAATATCAGAGTTTATACTCGGCACACAGCAAAATTTATGGCAAGTTAAAACCAATTTTTAAAGAATTGGTCACTAGGGGATTTTAATGGCAAAAGTCGCATTTATAGGTTTAGGTGTAATGGGTTATCCAATGGCTGGCTTCCTAAAAAAAGCTGGACATGAAGTCACTGTATATAACCGAACAACATCCAAAGCTGAAACTTGGGCAAGTGAGTTTGGTGGTACTTTCTCTCTCACACCTAAAGACGCTGTAAAAGGCTGCGAGTTTGTTTTTTCTTGCGTTGGCAATGATGACGACTTAAGACAAGTTGTACTTGGTGACAACGGAATCCTGCAAGGCTTAGAACCTGGCTCTACACTTATTGATAACACCACGGCATCAGCCGAAGTTGCTCGAGAGTTATATTCTGTTTTAGCGGGAAAAAACATAGGCTTTTTAGATGCTCCGGTATCAGGTGGTCAAGCTGGTGCTGAAAGCGGTGCATTAACGGTAATGGTAGGTGGCGATCAAGCTATCTTTGATAAAGCTCAACCTATCATTATGGCATTTTCCCGTTGCGCAGAACGGATTGGTGAAGCGGGTGCTGGACAGCTTGCAAAAATGGTGAATCAAATCTGTATTGCAGGTGTTGTGCAAGGATTGGCTGAAGGCTTAAATTTTGCAAAAAATGCGGGTCTAGATGGGGAAAAGGTTGTGGAAGTCATCAGCAAAGGTGCTGCTCAAAGCTGGCAAATGGAAAACCGATATCAAACCATGCTAAAAGGTGAGTATGACTTTGGCTTTGCTGTAGACTGGATGCGTAAAGATTTAGGTATTGCATTAGATGAAGCGCGTAAAAATGGCAGTGCATTACCATTAACCGCTATGGTTGATCAGTATTATCAAGAAGTACAAAACATCGGCGGTCGCCGATGGGATACATCAAGTCTAATGGCAAGATTAGAATCTTATAAGAAGTAAATTAAAGGCGAGGGTCGATGACTCTCGCCTTAATTATATTTAACCTTCAAGCTCGACAACAACATGTTCTAATTCGACAGACGTCAGATCATGCAGTGCATTTAAACTCGCATTAGCCAAACTGATTTTTCCTTCAGCAGACTCGACTAAAACAGCTCGCTTTATTTCACTGTATTGACGATTGTGTCTTACTAGATTTGTCAGCGCCATTTGCATTGGCTGCATTGATGGATTAAAAGCAGCATTCTCAGCATATCGACCTGAATACAGTGAGCCATCCTCTAATTCAAGTGTTACCGCACAGTAATTCTTACTGTATGGTGCATAACTTTTATTAGCTTGATGGGTTGCTTCTAAAACGACGGGATCCTCACTTACTAATTTCATTTGTACAGCTTCAGAAACTAATAGAGGCGTAGTTATATTTAAGTCTTCAGGTCCAAACGCATACGGTAAGTAATACGATAAAGGCTGAGTTTCTTGTTCTGGTAAATGAATTCGAATATTTTGGCTTTCGACAAGTTCATTAATGAACTGACGGCAATGACCACAAGGACTGTAATTGACAACAATATCGGTAATGTGGCGTTCGCCCAGTAACCAAGCATGGCTAATGGCACTTTGTTCTGCATGAACAGAGTGACCAAGTGCTTCGCCTGGTAACTCTAAGTTCGCTCCCATATAAATGTCGCCACTTGCTCCACGAGCAATAGCACCGACGTAAAACTCACTGATTGGTGGATTAGCCAAAGCAGCAGCAACAGGCAACATCGCCATCAGTAGTTCATGCTCTTGCAAACCACAGATGCGTTGAAGTTGTTCTACTTGTTTAGCGTCAAAATGTCCTGAAAATTCATCATCCAATAGCGGCACTAGCGCTTGTGCCAATAAAGGTGGCAATTGGGCAATGCTTTGAACAAATCTATCTTGCATGTCCCTTGTCCTCAATTTTTATGTTTATGGAGCTCGATTCTAAATAAGATCAAATTAAGATAATGCGATTAGCCTCTCATTTATCTATTGTTTTTCTTAATTATTAAGCGTTTGTTAGTCATTTAACCATAAATTTACAAAGACTGTAAGTAACTGCATAATGCGGCTAATAATTTCTGTTTATTTTCATCTGATTCAGTGTCATGAAGTAAGTTTTCAATTCTAAGAATATAATCTGGATCATTAAGCTTCGCTTGGCAAAAATCCTTCCACTTGATTGCTTCATCGCTGCTTAACGTTTCAGGGTAATTACGAGCTCGATAACGAAATAGCATTTTCTCAAGACGTGGATCTTCAAAACTCAACTCTAATGCGGCAAGATTTTGTGGAGTGGTTTGACGAACGATTGAGATTTTATTTTTGTCAGCTTGACTGAAAAAACCACCAGAATAAAGAGATTCATCGGGATCAACTTCTGCATCATTAGTAAAATGACTCTCACTAAATAACGCTGTTAATTTTTCTCTGATATGCGGATTTTGTTTTAGCTTTTTATATTGCTCTCTAGCAAAGGCGATATCTATGTCTAGACGGTCAGCATTTTCTTCATTCAGAGTTTTAGCTGTTGTGACAAAAGGGCATTTATTTACGTGTATTTGCTTAACGGGAATAGGTAATTCCTCTTCACTCAGTTCCGCTCTAGATGTATACATACGAGAGCGAATATCGTCAACGTCTAAATCGATAAGCGGTTGAATGTCCATTGCTAAATTAACGCAAATAATGGCATTTTTATTATCTGGATGGTGAGCGACAGGTGCAATGAGTGTAGTACAGCCATGTTTAGCAGGAATTTTAGAGCTTACATGTACTAATGGCTGCATATTTAATACATCCACCTGAGCCGAGACGGCTTGTTTACGACGTAAGTTGAAATAGTAAACGTATAACTTTGGCTGTTTATCTTTAATGAGCTTTGCAAATGCAATGGTCGCTTTAACATCTGAAACTGCATCATGGGCACTTTCGTGTGAAAGCCCATTCTCAGCAGTTAATCTCTCAAGCTTAAAACTTGGGCTGCCATCTTCATTGGTAGGCCAGTTAATTCCTTCAGGGCGAAATGCGTAACATGCTCTGGCTAAATCAATGATATCCCAGCGAGAATTATTGTTTTGCCATTCGCGTGCATATGGGTCAATGAAATTTCTAAAAAAACCATAGCGGCTCACTTCATCATCAAATCGGAGTGAGTTGTAGCCAACGACACAAGTATTAGGCACGCTGAATATTTGATTAATGCGTTGCATAAACTCGGCTTCAGGTATACCGCGAGTATTTGCGATTTGTGGAGTGATGCCGGTAACAAAAATGGCTTCAGGCTGAGGTAGATAATCGGGTGATAGTTTACAGTAAAAGCTAATTGGTTCTTCAATGATATTTAAATCTAAATCAGTACGAATACCTGCAAATTGAGATGGTCTGTCCTTTGCTGGGCGAGCTCCAAAAGTCTCGTAATCGTGCCATAGCAAACTTGGTTTTTCCATGGTTTCGCCTTAAATTGTTTATTTGGTGGTTATTTTCATGGGTTAAACTTTACTTATTATGATTTTTAACCAATATTTTCTTATGTTTTTAAATTTAAAATTAATTTACTTATTATAGTCTTATAGGTGTATAAGTATTACTTATATCCACCTCTTTGAATATATATTTGTAAATTGTCTAATTTACAGGGCAACCGCGTGAGTGTTTAAATTTTACTCACCTCTGTTAGGCCAGCCTTCAAAACTTTTTCAAGATAACCTGTTTTCATCCAAGCTCGCTTTCTTTTTGTCGGGATGCTGACTTTTGTT
>NZ_JAFEUN010000165.1 GCF_016900895.1 Parashewanella hymeniacidonis | reverse complement strand
CATGTTATAGACCTTTCTTTGTTGTGGGGACAACTAGAAAAGTCTTAACATGAGTGGATGCTACAGGCATAGCCTGTCGCTGATTACCACGCCCAAAGGACGTGGTTTTAATTTTTCAATAAATGGTACCCGAGGCCAGACTTGAACTGGCACGCCTATTAAGCGAGGGATTTTAAATCCCTTGTGTCTACCGATTCCACCACTCGGGCAATTTGAGCGTAAATAAAAGCAATAGAACACTTCTATTTAAAAAATGTGGAGGCGCGACCCGGAGTTGAACCGAGATAGACGGATTTGCAATCCGCAGCATAGCCATTCTGCCATCGCGCCCTAGAAGATTGGAGCGACATATCGGGTTCGAACCGATGACCTATACCTTGGCAAGGTATCGCTCTACCAACTGAGCTAATGTCGCATTAAAACTTCATTCGTAATCAATAAGCGATTGATTTCTTGTTGACTACGAAAACGCATTTTACGGATTTAGCAAAAGGAGTCAATGATTGGATATAAGATTTATTTCTAAGTGAACAATTAGTAGTCTTTCCGTATTTAAAGTATATACCCATACCTGAAGATGCTCGATTTCAGCGAGAATGCACAACTTGTTAATCAAGGCGACGGTGTGCGGCAATAGTGAGCTATTGTTAGCACTGGCAACGAAGAGTAACAAGCTGTGCAACTCGCACTGCGTGGACTTCTCAGCGCCAATTCTTCTTTGTTACATTAGCTTGAAAGAATCCCGATATTCCTTCGTTAATGCGCCTCAAAGAATTGGCGCTGAAAGAGTCCTGAAACATGTATCTTCAGGTATCATGGGTATACGCATGTAGCACAAACCTTAATGGCATCTGTCATTAATAGATACTTAATGAATATTTTTAAATATTACTTTTATATCAATAAGTATTAATAACTTTTTCATTGAGGTGTACTAATGATAGAAAGTCCAGCACCAGCTAACAGATAGCATATTATGTAGAAAGCTTTCCAGGGCTCAGGCTCAAACTCAATGACTTAGGTAATAATCAGTATAAAATTGCTGATATTGAAGAAGGGTTAGACCAGCCGGATGGAGCAATGAATAAACAAAAGACTCCCCTTTGTTGCTAACTAAAACAGATAAAGACGTAAACGTAAAGTTCAAAGCTGAGGATGAAGGAATGCATAATTTCTCAATTACTAATTATGCTTTTATGAGCGGACCATTAGCTAAGGTGGAAGTAAAAGCATCAGAATAAGTGATGAATACTCTCTACCTCAAGTAAGTTGAGGTAGAGAGTAAGCCTTAAAAGCCAAACTTCTTAAAAAGCTTATCTTTTAGCTTATCTTTCAATTTCTCTTTTTCTTGATCGATTTTTTCATCAAGCAATGCTTTTGTATCGATTGAAAATTTAGGATTTGTCATTTCACCTGAGATACGTAACGGTATTTTAATACCACTTAAATCGTCTTTCTTCGATTTTTGACCTTTTAGTGAAGCCACAATTTCTGTTTGCAGCAAGTAGTCAATTGTTTTTTTGACGAGGTTTACATCACCCTCACCCTTCAATCTCAATAACGGCGACGCCATCTCAGTATCATCAAGTTTAACAACGCCTTTAACTATTTTGAATTTTGTACCTAAACGAGTAAAATCTGTTTTCTTCTGTTTGGCTTCTTCAATTGCTTCGCCTTTAAACTTTGCTTTGGCATTTCGAATCATGAGTGGGATATTTACCCCGTATATTGCACCGTCAGTAAATTCAGCGTTACCTTGTGCAATAAGATTCTCGAGAATCTTATCAGGATTCAAACTGGTTCCATGACCTGATAAATTGAATAACGTAGTACCTGCAAGAATTTCAGAATTAACTGCATCTTTTAAAAGCGGCTGTACTTGAACGCTCGATAACCTTGTCTTAAATTGATACTCAGGCTTGCCATTTTTTGCCAGCAAACGGGCTGAAGAAGCCAGTTTGCCTTTATATAAATGACCAGAGAAGTCCTTAACGTTTAATACCCCATCTTTTAAACTACTTTCAAGATTCCAATCATTGGTTTTGATCTTTTTAAATTGAATTGCTTTAATTTTTAGTGAAATATCCGCATTTACTGTCTTTAATGCGCCTAAATCTGGTTCTGAGCCAGGTAGTTTTTTAGCGTCTGAAGGCGTTGTTGCAGCAGACTGTTCAGACGTTTCTTTATCTTCTTTTTCCTTCGGAAGGTAAGGCGTTATGTTGACAACACCAACGTTCAGTGAAGCATTAAGATAAGGGACTTTTTTACCGAAATTAACTTGTGCCTTGCCAGAAGACTTAATCGCATCGATATCAAAGGCATTTAACTTCAAAGTCGCTGTTTTGGCCTTTGTATCGACTTGTGCATCGAGCTGAACTCGATTTTCAATTTTGCCGTTAGGAATCGAAGCGCCATTGATGTTGGTTTCGACTTCCAGCGATTTAAGAGCAAAAGTTGAAAGTGACTGATTAATATTGATCACCCCAGAGCCTGACGATGTTATTTGATTTTCATTGACATCAGCTTGGAGTTCGAAAGTTAACTTTGAGTCTTTGTCTAAATCAAAGTCATCTAGATTCAATTTTTTGATATTAAATTGATTAGCGACATTAGTGTTGTCATCGCGCATATTTACAGTGACATCAGTAATGGAGATGCCATTGATGTGTAAAGCGTTAAGCATTTGACCCGGAGTTTCATCCGTAGCTTTGTCATCAACTTTGTTCTTATTGACAGCCGACTTTTCCGAAGCACTACCGCCTAAACCATCTAAACTCGACTTACCATCTTTTTTAGTAATTAAGTTAAATGTTATTCCGTCAAAATTTAAACGACTGATTTCTACTTGTTTAGAAAGCAGTGGAAGAAATTTCACCTCTGCCACCGCTTTAGTAACGGCTAACATTTGGTTTTTAAAGCCTTTTGGTGCAGACAAACTTAGTTGTTCTATCTCTATACCTAAACTCGGGTAAACCGTCCATTTTAAGTCTTTTTCAATCTTTAACTCTCTACCCGTTTGTTCTTTAACTAAAGAAACCAGTTCAGGCTTGTAGTCATTGAGATCAAATAAAAAAGTTAAATATAGGGCTAAGCAAACAATCAGGGCTAAAAGGGTTATTAAACCCCACTTAATGACTTTCATCACGCAATCTCCAGAACGAAAAAATAAGTTATTTGCATCCATGCTCGTGTTGTCAATAAGTCCAGAGAAATTCAATCTCTTGAACACCACAATGCAAGAAGAGTTTATTCTACAACTGATTCGTTCACATTCTCAAATAACAATTTAGATTTAGTGTATGCATTATTTGATTTTTTACGTAATGAATGTGAAGTAAATCTTTTCAACGCCTAAAACTTGACTTAACTGAACACAGCAACAACATTGTTTCAACTTTGATCAATTATTGTTGAAACTTGAAAGATGCTAAAACTGCATAATGGGTATCTCTAGCAATAAATCACATTTTATTGGTTTTATTCACCAATAAAACCTGTAAATACTGCAAATCAATATTGTTAATTCTGCCATTCCCCGTATAATTCTCGCTCAATTGTTGAAGGTTTGTTCAACTAAATACAAAACTAATAACAATGATATTTTTCAACAATTTCGAATATTTTTCCTGACTTTCAACAACAGACATCAAAAATGAAAAACAACTTAGATTTAGAAAAAGCGTTATCAGCGTTAGACGACTATGGCTTTGAACAAAAGCAATCTGCTAGCCTCGAGGCCGCTCGTAATAAAAGTCAAATGCAAAAGTATTTAAAAACGCTCAATTATAGCTTAAAACGGTTAGAGGTATTGCAAGAAGCTGTTACTGAGTTGGTTACTAAAGAAAAAGAACAACAAAAGAAAAAAGAGTTAATTCAGACTTATAAAACAAAAGTGTTTAACTTATCGAGAGAATATAACCTGAGTTACGATGAAGTTATAGAAATTATGGCTAATCAAGCTTAGCCATAATTGCTTTCTCATGAGCAATTTCAAACTGCTCTATATACTCAGAAAATGGCGTTAATGTGGATATCGGACGTTTATTCCGACCAAGTAACGCTGATTCTTTAAATACATTAGACCATTGCTTTAATGCTTCAGCGTTTGGCTTCTCACCAAAACATTCTAAAGCCATCGCTGCAACTTCTGCCGTTCCTAGCTGAAAATCTCTTTGTCCTTTTCTAATGACATACTCAGAAACGAATTCAGGGCTAAATGACAACATTGGAATACCCCTAAGGTATTCAGATTTTCTGAACATCTTAATTGCTTCTCGCCACGTTCCATCGAGTAAAATAAAGAGTGTTTTTTTACCCGAAAACTCAAGTGAGCTGCTTTCAGAAAAAACGATTTCACTCTCAGCGTATTCGTCAGGGAATATTAAAACAGGCTGGTACTCGGGGTTTTGAATCAAATCTAAAAGCTTTTGTTCGACTTCAACTCTTGACCATAAGAAAGGATAGGTTTCAGGGAATAAATCGGCAATTAATCTGCCCGTGTTAGATGGTTTTAAGACTTCATCGTCATACATCAATAATAAGAATGATGCATTCGAAGCTAACTGCCTTCTGTGTTCACATATACACCATTTAATGTTCTGTAAACACAATTTACAGCGACTGACGTTTTTTCCTCTCGCATTAAACGATTTAGTAGAAAGAGATTTTCGGTGAGTATATAAATCGTGGATACGGTGTTTAATTGGTTTCATAGGTATGATGGGCACCAAGTGGCGCCCTGATTTGATCATAAAATTCTTCGAAGAAAAAAGTCAGCTCGTAGTCGTTTAATTCGCGTAAGAATCTTTTTTACTGCTACAGGGTAATCTTTCAACGATTCAATTTGACTATAATGATACAACTGAGTTGTATGTTGAATAATATGCGTTTTTTCGTGAGAAAACTGTTCTTTCCATACTTGTTCAGGATCTTGTATTAATAAGCCATTTTCGAGATCAAGTGACCAAGCTCTAGGATTCAAATTTGAGCCTGTAATAAGATAATTTTGGTTATCGGCACTGATCCCCTTTAGATGAAAACTATTAGTTTCGTGCTTCCATAAATGAATACGAAGTAAACCTTTATCAATCGCCCATTGCTGACGTTTCACAAACTTTCTTAGTGATTGTTCATAAATATATGGAACAGCACCAATGGTAGTAAAATCTTTTTCTTCTGGGATAAAAAAGTCATTGGCGGTCTTATCGCCTACCACTATGTCAACTTGCTTTCCTTGACGTAAATGCTTAATTAATGCTCGGCTCAATGCGTAAGGCGGGTTAAAATATGGCGTACAAATGAATAGCGACTCTGAGGATTCTTTAACTAAATCTATAACCGTTTTATTTAATACGTTTTTCTTTCTTCCGAGACCAACCAGTGGCGTAATTCTAGTACCATTTTTAGTACCTGAATATTCATACCTAGCCTGTGATAACTTTACTTTGAAGTTTCTTATCTGCTGTTTTGACGGGATTTTATCATTGTCTTTATCGCCAAGCGCAACTACAGCGTCATCTTCAGAAAGTTCGTGAAGCATATAGTTTCGCATTGAAGCAGCTAGCTCAGGAGACTCAATGACATGATATCGATCAAATCGATAGCGGTCACCGACATGTAAGTAGATATTATTTAGGCTCGAACCACTGAAAATAACGGCGTCATCAATCACAAAGCCCTTTAAATGAAGTACACCCAAAAACTCTTTCGTTTTAATCGGCGTGCCTAATATCTCAATAGGATGATCAGCTACGGCATTTTTAGAGCGATACATAAAATAATTACCGCTGTCGCCTTTTTGACCAATCAAGCCTCTGCGTGCTCGATGAAAATCAACAAACACTTTAATATCTATTTTTGGATTGTTTGATTTTGCCGCTAATAGAGCATCAAAAATCTCTCTACCTGCTTCATCGTCTTCTAAATATAATGCAGATAAATAGATGTTATTTTTAGCATTTTTGATTCTAGATAATAGTTCATGTCTAAAACGTTCTGGTGTCAGTAACCAAGAAATAGAATCTTTAGAAATTGGAATGCCACTCAACTGGCTAAGCAAAGCCTTCTCCTTATTTATCAGGCTTCTGATTTTGTTGTTTATATAGTCAGAAGCATGCACACGATAAAATGAATATAGAAATTACCGATTTGCGAATGATTCGGCAACCTTTTTAAGCGAAAAGACCTGTTATGATTGTGAGGTTGCTCTAAAAACGTTCATTAAGCCTGACTCTTCTACACAAATTTGAAATAAATTGAACTTATTGTAAATCCGTTGATCTGATCAAGAAACTCCTTATACAAAACAGCAAATCATGTCAATTTATCATCATAACCAATGGTCAACAG
>NZ_JAFEUN010000164.1 GCF_016900895.1 Parashewanella hymeniacidonis | reverse complement strand
CAGTATTTGCTTTTTCGAAGTGGGCTGTTGACCATTGGTTATGATGATAAATTGACATGATTTGCTGTTTTGTATAAGGAGTTTCTTGATCAGATCAACGGATTTACAATAAGTTCAATTTATTTCAAATTTGTGTAGAAGAGTCAGCGTTTACCTTACGCCAAGAAGCCATTTCTAGTAGAAAGTATCCATGATTTTGGGTGAAAACGAACTCCGAAACTTGAGTTATAAAACATATAAATACAATCCCATTCAGGTGTTGTTAACAATCTCTCTTTTATAATCGATTTTATGTTCAATTGTAAGTCTATTAATAGTTTAATTGCACAGTTTTTAATTAATAATTGGTAACCCCCCCAGCTCTGCTGGGGAGACTCGCATAGGTTCCACCGATACTAAGGTATCGCTACCTTTTAAGCTCGACCAAAAGCAAAAGGTAGTACCTATGCGAGATTATAAGAGTTTGTCTCATACAAAGTGGGATTGTAAATACCATGTAGTCTTTATCCCGAAAAGAAGGCAAAAGTTGATATTTGGTGCAATAAGAAAACATCTTGGGGAAGTATTTCATCAACTAGCGAATCAAAAAGGCATTGTGATAGAAAAAGGGCATTTAATGAAAGATCATGTTCATATGTGCCTAAGTATTCCACCGAAGTATGCAGTTTCGAATGTTGTTGGTTTTTTAAAAGGGAAAAGTGCTATTTCAATTGCTCGTAACTTTAAGAGCAGGCAAAGAAACTTTGTAGGAGAAGAGTTTTGGGCACGTGGTTATTTTGTTTCCACAGTTGGTTTAGATGAAAATGTTGTTAGGGAATACATCAAAAATCAAGAAAAAGAAGATGTACACCGAGATCAAATGAATAACCCCGCCCCAAGGGGCGAGGTATCATTAGATGTTGTCGTCACTCCTGCGAAAGCAGGAGTCTAATGGCTTTCGCTTTAAGCGCAATGAAAGCCCTTCGAGGGCGTAACCCAATAAGCCTCCGGCTTAGCCGGAGGTAATTTAACTGTTATGAGTATAAACTCATTCACGTAACTCTAAAAATAAAGGTAGGCTATGATAGAAAGCGATGAGGTTATTTTATCTAACAATCTAATATATACAGTTTTCGCCACTAAGTCAGACTTGAAAGAATTAGCAATAATTGCAAAAGAAAATTTTATTTCTGATGCCAATTACTCTGAATTAGAAACTGAAACAGTTCAAGGTTTTGTAGATTTGAATTCAGAAAAAAATATATTAATAAAATTAAAATCTAGCAGACATACAATCATTGTTGCTAAAAATAAAGATAATCAAAAACCTATAGGATTTTGTATTTTTAAAATCGACTCCAATAATAACTTTATTGGCACGAGAGCACATGTTCAGCATGAATATAGAGGAATGAATGTAGGTAAGATGCTATTTCATTCAGCTATTGCGTATTGTAATAAAAACACACAAGCTAAAATTTTTTTTGCTGATGCCAGTGGAAAAGCATCATCCGTTTTTAAGGAAAATAATTTTTTATTTATTGGTCAACATCCTAATAAAAGGATTAAAAAGGCTTCCGTTTATAGGTTTGCAATCAGTATTAATAATTCTATTCAACCTAAAGTAGCGTCAGAATTTCTACCGCTGTTACTAATAGACGAGAAAGAGTATTACCTTTTAATTCTCAAAGAATATGGACTGTTATTTGAAGATTTGTTTAAAAACATTGAAAGAATGCATGAAACCGGAAACTCAGGTATCAGTCAATCTGTCTTCGAACATGTTAGAAATGGATTATTACTTATGAACGACATTAGGGATAATATTGGAGATTGTTTTTTTAGAAGTGTCAATTGGCAAGAAGCTAAAACTATGTGGATAATTCATGATATTGGGGAATTTGGAATGGATAAAGATATTCCAAATTTAACTAAATCCTCTGAAGATAGAGAAAAAGAGACAAAAAAAACACAAATTACCATCAATAGTATTAAAAATATTTTTTTAATGAATGTGTTAAATAATCTTTTTTTGAGGTATGAGAATATAGATTATGGTGAAACAGATTTAGAATCTATTCTTGTAAAATTTGTTGATAAATTTGAAGCAGCTGAATTTATTGGTAAGTGTGGTGTTGCTCATATATGGAAAAATAAGGTTGGAGTTAATATTTTTGAGGAAATCTTAGACCGTTTTGCGCTTGGATTGTTTTTTAAATCTGCTGAAGTTATTTTCGCTTCTATTGATGTAAGAGGTAAGAGTTGGTTAAAAATAAAAATTATTGAAATGTTAGAGATGTATAAAGAAAATTGTTTGATTAGTCAAAGGATGTTCGATAAGAAAGTTGAACGTGTAGAGAGAATATCTCAGTTGGATTCGGCCCCTGACTCTTCTACACAAATTTGAGATAAATTGAACTTATTTTAAATCCGTTTATCCGAGCTAGAAATCACTTCATACAGAACAACAAATCATGTCAATTTATCATCATAGCCAATGGTCAAATACCCACATCGAAAAAGCAAATACTGGTGATGCACGAAGAACAAAATGCTTAATTGAAACGGCTGCGGATATGGCACGTCGTAGTGGCAAATCAATCGCTTTATCATGCCAAGGTGACGAGGAAAACAGGAAGGAGCTTACCGATTGATGCGCAATGACACTGTTGCACCAGAAGTAATACGTTGCTTAGGATTTAATTACACCGAAGAGCAAGCACAGTCATATTCAGAAATTTTTAGCCTTAGATGACACAACATCATTAAGTTATAAACATCAGGTTGCATCCCAATTAGGAAAGCTTGGTAGTGTAAAAGATAAAGCTCGTGGATGGTTGTTCATTCAACACTTTTATTAGACTCCTTTACCACCAAGGCCATTGGGCTCATATATCAAGATTGGTGGTGTCGCCCTAATAACCCAGGAGAGGCTGACGAAAAAGAAAGTGGTAAATGGGCGGACGCTTCACACTTTTGCCGTCAATGCTTAGGGGGCACGATGTCACGAGTGATTTAGGTCTGTGACAGAGAAGCTGACATACAAAGCTATTTTGGGGTCTAAGCTCTAACCCCAGATTTTTTTCATCGCCAGTACGGATTAGCTGTAGTCACTTGAGCTCATAACACTTTTCGATTCAACAAACTGGCTCACTTTTGGACAGAAATGCGTTAGGTGTTCGTTTCACTTTAGTGATTAAACGCACAATAAACGTCTAAACTTACTGTGGTTAGAATTAACAACTAAAGGTTGATTAGTTACTGTAAAGATCAAATTTCTTCTCATGACTTTAATAGCTTCGAACTGAGATTCATTCAGGAATTTACTTAACTCGGTAAAAAGATTAGGCTGATTAGGAACAGCTATCTGTTTTCTTCCTCTATACAGATACGCTGTTTGATCAAACCCTGAATGTGTTTTTATTATAAGCTGTTGATAATCGCAATCAGATACTTCGAAGAAGTCACAATCTTTCACAGTCTGTGTTAGATTAGAAAATGAGATTCTTATTTGCCCTTTAGTTTCAAACATAACTTGCTCTAATTGTCAAAATGGAGAAAAGTAAAACTAGTCTAAAATATACAACAAATTAGATAAACAAATACAGTGTTTGGGTCATCTCCGAGTTTCGTTCTGTAAACAATCAAAGGACATAAACGTGTTTCGGTTTCAGTTCGTAATCAATAGATTGCATTAGAAAAAGTATATCTAAAATCAAATTATGAACATCAAATTGCTGAAAGCCACGACTAACCCTAAAAATACAACTTAGGGCTTACAACAGTAGACCTGTGCACAACAAAGGTTATGGTCGATAAGTCTTGGATAGATCCTAATTACCTGCTTAAAAGTTTCTTAAGTTTTCTCTACTGGAAAGGCTTCTATCAGTGGTTTGGTTCTAATATATTTATACTCGGGTATTTACTTAAAAATATTATGTGTTTTTTTAAAAAAACAAACTGACCTTTCCTTGGTATTACTCTGTTTCTTCTTTTTAAGGCAATTTACTATATCGACTATTTCCTTAGCTGTTTTGTTATTTAATTTAGTAAAAGGAAAGTCAGATTCAGTTGCATACCAAGAAACAGATTCTTTGAAAATAATTTCACTCTCTGTATTCAATTCACTTTCCATTACCTCAAGATTAATGAACCCATCAGTAGGTGTATATTCAGATCTTGTTCCATATACAGGCAAAATATTCGTGTATGACTGATTTAGTTTTTCATAGATGTTCGATTGCTGAGCACTACATCCGACAAATAATATACATGCTATTAAAATTGTTAAACCAGTTATTTTAAACATTCTCTTCACCAAAAAAGAAAAACACATGACATTTTAATCCCACGCCTGCTAATTTACACGGATTAATATACAGAACCAGTAATATTGCAGCATTTACCATAACGCTTTCTTGTATGCACTTCAGAAAGTAACTTCGGGTTAAATCACCGCTAACGTCATAAAAGCACATATTATCTTGATGGAAGGTAGCTGGTTTAAGTCAGTTAACAAATGATGATTTTCACCACAACAGCACTTGACGCAAACTTATAGCACGAACCACTATAAAAATTAATCATTAGGTCTGCTATGTCATAAAATACTCGATCCAAAGAACATGATTTTTAACGAGTAAACATTACAAGTAGTATTGCAGTGAATGTACGTTGCTAACTTATTTTGGGCATTTCCGTGTTTCGCCTCACAACACGAATCTGGACAAAAGTGTGCCAGCCGATCATACAGGCACAGGTTTGGAACTAAATGATCTATAAATAGTTTATGGAATCACATTTAATTAGTTACAAAGATTGTTGTTACTTAAATTGCAATCACGGCTGCATGTGACGGTTAACTTCTAGGTCTTAATTGATTCAATTCAGCAATAATATGGCCTTCACTTGATTTTAATTTTTGTAGTTTAGCTGTTAGTGCTGCATTTTGTCCTGAATTGTTATGACTCTGGAGTTGCCTCATTACTTCACTTATTTTTGTGCGAACACTTTGCAAACGCCGACTACAGTCTCTAAGTAAATGCTGTTCTTTTGCTGTGCGAGTATAATGTGATTTAGTCGATTTTGACGGAGCAAGGAGAGCCTCGTGAGGTATTGCGTCCTTTGAATCTGCTAGTGAGATTGATTGAACCAAAGGAGAACTTTTTTTCCCCCTATTATCAATGTGATTCCTTTTCATATTGAGTTTATGCCAGTCTTCTTTTCCAGTATCAAACTCAGAAATAAGTTCTGTCGATCCAACTCCTGATAAAGACATTAATAACCCCTCATGAAAGTAGTTTTTTTAAGATAAACCTTCTCAAACATTTGTACTAAGAATAGAAAGTTACATCTAATAACAATGTTACTCACCATAGTCTTCATCATAAAAAAATAAACAAATGTATTAATACTTCGTGATTAGATATAACATTGCAACGAATCGTTGCAGACACGAAATGGGGCATTTTTGAGTCAGCAGATATTCAAGACTGACTCAATATTGGATATAAATGCGCCTCTTAAATAAGCTTGATACCTTATAAAATATACCAGCTAGAAGCTAATAAACAATCTAGCTTTCTTATAGATATATCATCTTTTTATAGTAAAGACTTAGAGGGTAGAATTGTCCTATAAGATCTCGATATATGTAAAAGTTATGTCTTGCTTAACTGGAATTACTCAATGCTTGCAGTTTTATCTCTGCAACGGCTATTGCCAGACATTGCATGAAGCGGCTCATAATGGTGATACATACAGCATAAAACAATTATTAAGAGCTGGTCATAGCATTGACCGTCAAGATGATGATGGTGATACAGCATTAATCATATCAGCCCGCAGGGGATTTACGGCTATTGTCGAGCTACTTTTAGAGCGCAGTGCAGATAAGAATATTAAGAATAACTCAAATGAAACAGCACAGAGTGTTGCTAGGACTGAATATATTAAGACACTTTTTGCCCCTCCAATGGAGCTCAACTCAATTCCGGAAGAAATGAGACCAAAAGATACCTCAAAAAACAAGCTATACGTATAACCAAACTAATTTAAAACGACTACTTCAGCTATTATCTTGATTGCTATCGCTGTCTCATTTTGGGGCATTTCCGTGTTTCGTGCTGTAAACAGCCTATGGACATAAACGTGTTTCGATTTAGGCTCATAATCAATAGACTGCATTAGAAAAAGTATCTCTAAAATCATATTATGAAAATAAAATTGCTGAAAGCTACGATTAGCCCTAAAAATATAACTTAGGGCTTACATTAGGGCTTGCAACACTCAACTCAAATGCGCACAACGGTAGTTATGGTAAATAGAGACTGACATCAGTCTTTGCTGGCTTACTCGACTAGCAAATAGACAACAGGTTACGGGCCTGTCTCTTGATCAGATCTCAGAGGGTTTCTTCGTC
>NZ_JAFEUN010000163.1 GCF_016900895.1 Parashewanella hymeniacidonis | reverse complement strand
CACCAAAAACGACCAGAAACCGTAGGTTCACTATATCATTTCTGGTCGAAATTGAATGTATCAAAGAGCTATATTGTATTATCGATCATAATGTTAGATTTTTTTCATAGCCGACTATTTAGTGAGAACGATATAAAAGTTAGATTACGAAGTTATGATGAAGACTCAATCGGCAATGAAGCCAAACCGTTTATTCATGTATTTTCTTTTATCTTAAAGGGACGATCAGAAAGTCAAAAAGAACATTTATCAAAATTAGTAGTCGGTAAACTTTCTGAAATTCTGCCAGACACTTTGCATATTTCAATGAACATTCAAGAAGTTGAAAAAGAAGATTTTTTTAGCAGAAAAATGCTTTAACCATTCGCATTTTTGGACGTTGGCAGCTCATGTATGCTGCCAACTCAAGTTCAAGCTGAATCACAAGCATCCACTCCTGATATCCAAATATGCTTAAAATTCTTTTTTGAAGTAAATGTTGCTACAAGACAAATTGATCCAAACTATGAAAGCTATTTATACCAATTACAGTAATTGGTATTACTCAAACATCATCACTAACTTTTCCTAAACTCTATCTGAACCGTACTGATCGAACGTTCCAAAAAAGCACCTTCGCAATAACAAAAATAGTAAGTCCAAAGCCGCTTGAATCGCTCATCATAACCAAGAGGCTTTATGCGCTGCAAAGCAAACAAGAATCGCTGCCGCCAGTGAGTAAGCGTCAAGGCATAATGTAACCCGATATCTTCAATATCGTGAATGATTAAATTTGTATCTTTTTGGGTACGATTCGCAATCTCAGTAATCGATGGTAAAAAGCCACCAGGAAAAATGTGCTTTTGAATAAAATCCACGTTATTTCTATAATAGTCAAAACGCTGATCAGCAATAGTAATTGATTGCAAGAGCATTTTTCCACCGGGTAGCAAACACTCATTACATTTTTTGAAGAACGAAGTGAGATAGCGATACCCTACAGCTTCAATCATCTCAATCGAAACAAGCTTGTCAAACTGCCCACTTAAATTTCGGTAATCTTCTTTTAACAGAGTAATCTGAAGTTCAAGACCTTCTTCTTCAACTCGTTGTTTTGCATATTGATATTGCGCTTCTGAAATCGTTGTTGTAGTCACTCTACATCCGTAATTTTTAGCGGCGTAAACCGCCAAACCGCCCCAGCCTGTACCAATTTCAAGAAGGTGATCAGCAGGCGTTAATCCCAATTTTTTACAGATAATGTCAAGCTTATTGCATTGTGCATCTTCTAAATTCATTTCATTATTTTCAAAGATAGCCGATGAATATTGCATGCGTTCATCTAAGAAATTCTTATAAAGTTCATTCCCTAAATCGTAATGAGAAATGATGTTATTCTTGGCTTGTTTGATTGAGTTGGAATTAAAGAGATGAAACAACTTATCTTTGAAATGTGCAACGATCCCTTTTTGAGCCTCAATATTATCAGCAAGCTTTTGTGCCCGTGCGAAAACTCTAATGACTTGAGTCAGATCTGGAGAGCTCCACTTACCATCAATATAAGCTTCTGCTGCTCCAATCGCACCTTTAAAAATAAAATCTCGATAGCAACTCATATCTCTGATTTCTATTTTCGCCGCTAGGGATTCAATTGGACCATCTTCATTTAATGCACAATGCCCGAAACATCGATTTTCACCTGTAGCCTCATGCACATCAAGACGACCATCTTGTAACTGCTCGAGAATTTTAAACATCAGCTTCCGACAACGAGCAGTAAGCCAATCCATCTTAGTATTTTTTCTGATTTGATAAATATTTTCCATCGGCTCAGTCATCCTTGATATTTTTGGTAAGGGATAAAACGCACACGTTTAATAATCAATTTCAAAGCTTGGTAATAAATACCAAGCACCACCTTAAAAGTCATTAGGGGCATAGCTAACCAAAGTTTATATACCGTTGTTTTATTTAGTGGTTTTTTTCGCATAATCAAACTTGCATCAAACAGCTTTTCATTCGTTTCTTTGGCTCTATTTTCAATATGAATCAATAAATTGTTGCGTGCTTCTGATGGTGTTTTAAATTGCCAAAAGTAATTCATATCTAAATTCATAAATGGTGAAACATGGAATTGCTTCTCATTTGTCAGAAGGCCTTGTTCATCTAACTTGATAAGATAATAATGACGTTCATTCCAAGGGGTATTGCTCACTTCAGCCAGAACTTGAAAGCAATGTCCTTCTTCGCTATAGCCGAAGTAAAAATTAGCCGGACTAAAATACAGGCCAAAACAACGTACTTGCACCAACGCTTTTACTGAGTGAGGAGCTATCCCTCCCAGCTCAGCAAACTTGTTATTGATACGGAGCGCAAGGTTTTGAGGCTCACCTTTTACATAATCCTTGGCAACAAAACGCATAGGATGAAACCAAGAGCTACCCAAAGGCCATATCGAAAATGGCTGTTGCACGTCACGAATATCGAGCAGTAGCATATAAAGCTTATACTGAAATTGGTGCTTCTTTTGGCTGTAACGCCTGTGCTTTATCACACCTTGATAGAGATTAGATTGAGATAAAATTTTCATGATTCATCCTCAATCATTCAAATAACAATCAAAACGACTTGCTACATCAATGGCACTTTTTACACCATCTTCATGAAAGCCACTGTACCAATATGCTCCTGCAAAATGAGTATGATTTTGACCGCAAATTTCTGATCGCCTCTTTTGAGCATCGATGCTTTGAAGCTGAAACTTAGGATGATGGTAAGTAAATTCACGTAAAACTTTATCCGATGAAATGGCAAGTTTTTGATTTAAGGTCACACAAAATGTATGCCTGCTGGTGAGCTGTTGAAGGATATTCATGCAATAACTAACAGCAGCAGGACGCTCTGTATTTTCATCAAGTCTATAATTCCAACTCGCCCATGCAGAGTGCGCCTTGGGCAGAATGGACTCGTCAGTGTGCAATATTACACTGTTCTTTGAATAGGGAATGCTTCCCAGCACAGATTGTTCTGCAACGGTTGGCGTCGCAAGGAGTTCAAGTGCTTGGTCTGAGTGGCAGGCCAGCACAACTTCATCAAATTCTTGTTCTCTATTTCCCGTTTCATCAGTCAACACCAACTGGACTTTTCCGTTATTTCTCTTAATGCTTGTTATATTCTGATTGACATAGATTTGCTCTTTAAACCTTTGAGTTAAGGGAGCTAGATAGCTTCTTGAGCCATTGGCGATTACGTACCATTGGGGCCGATTGCTTATCCTTAACAGACCATGATGGTAAAAAAATTGTACAAAAAATTTAAATGGAAAATCTTCAATTTCTTTTATTGAACTAGACCAAATAGCGGCCGCCATTGGCAATATGTAGTGATTAGAAAAAAAGTCTTTAAAACGGTTTTGTTTTAAAAATTGTCCGAGCGTTAATCCATCCTCATACAGCTCATTTTCGTAAGTATCTACACAACGATAATTAAAGTGCAGGATATCGAATATCAGCCCCCAAAACTTTAAACTAAAAATGTTTTTACGCTGAGCGAATAAGGTATCTAAATTGTGACCATTGTATTCTAGGTTAGAAGTCAAATTAGCCACAGAAAAGCTCATTTCAGTCTTTTGTTTTTGTACATTTAATTGCTCAAGGAGCTGAATGAAATTAGGGTAAGTTTTATCATTAAATACAATAAAACCAGTATCAATTGCTTGTTTTTCGCCAGCCACTTCGACATCTACCGTCGCCGTATGACCACCAATAACACTGTTTTTTTCAAAAACGGTAACCTTGTGCTTTTGTGATAGTAAATAAGCACAAGTTAAACCTGAGATTCCACTTCCTATAATGGCAATATGCTTCATTTAATGACTTCCTTTTAAAGCTTTTTAGTAATTATTCTTTGCCACCAGCTGTTTGGCACTAGTGATATTAATTTTAGTAGATATGTAAAACGTCGTGGGAAGTGAACGTAATTTTTTCTTGACTGAACGCCTTGGTAAATTCTTTTCGCCGCCGTTTGTGTATCAACTATAAACGGCATAAAAAAATTATTTTTATCTGTCAGCGGTGTTTTTACAAAACCAGGGTGAACCAGTGTGACATCTACGCCCACAGATTTAAGATCCAAACGAAGGCTGTTAGCTAAGTAATCTAGACCTGCTTTTGACGCTCCATAAGCCTCAGCTTGAGGAAAGGGCAATTGAGTCGCAATTGAACTGATAAAAACCAAACGTGAGCCAGCGTCCATTTTAGGAAGAAAAGAACTCAGTAGGTCTCCCATCGATAATAAGTTGGTAGAAATATTGTGTTTAAACGCAGCGGCATCAAAATGGTAAGCATTATCAATATAACGGCAGTCACCAGCATTAAGCAGTAGAATGTCAACTTTAGAAACGTCTGCTGCGGCCTGCATTACTTCCTCAGGCTGAGTAACATCAAACTGCAGACATTGAATCGCACTAAAACGTTTTTTTAACTGCAATAGTTTGCCTTTGTTACGTCCGCAAGCTATCACTGAAAACCCTGTCTGGTAGTACAACTCAACCAAAGCTTCGCCAATACCGGACGTAGCACCTGTTATCATGACTTTTTTCATTGAGCTAACCGATGCTTTAACCAACGAACTAGACGCCCAAGTACAGGTGCATGTTCATAAACCATCGCCCCCATATCTAAATAATCACGATGATAAGTCACTCTTTCACGTTCCCCTTTAACTTGTGTGTGCCCTTCAACTGTTATCGTATTCCCTTGATTGAGTTTGGGGTGGCGATATTTCATCGTCCAGTAAACGCCTGCTTGCACTCCGTCGAATATGACTTCATCAATACAGAACTTGCAGTGAGACGTGTTGGAATACATGAAGTTACAGTAAGTCATTAAATGATTAAGGCCACTGATTTGATGGACAGGATCTTGAAAGTGAACATCTTGGTGATACAAGGTTTCAAGTAATTCTAGGTTATTTTTGTTGAGTTGTTCATAGACAGAAATGAACTGATTCAGCCATTGTGGATAATCGAATTGTTGGTTATTTATCATTTCCTGCATCATCGTCGCCGCACTTTTCCATATTTAAAATTAGTTACGATTTCAGTTTAGAGTTGGATCACTCTAGAAGCAGGATTTATTTGAGAAAAACTTAGGAACTCCCGTGCACTTCCTTGTGCGACGGGAGAGTGAGAAGCATATCAGTAAATAAATTTTCCGAGTGGATTCAACAAACGATTGACCCCTTTGGTAAATTGAATCGAATCATTAACCACTGTGAGACACCAACAACCCTCTTTAGATACTGGGTGGTGGGTATGCTCAGCATCGAGGATGATAAAATCACCAGGTACGTATCCACCAAGTTCATCTTCGAATTTTCCTTGAAGCAATAGCGTTATCTCAAATCCCTTATGGGTATGGTGAGGCACTTCACCACCCGCTTTAATATTTAACAAACTGGTTCTTACAGGTTCTTCATCAAGCTCAATTCTCGCTCTTGATATTTTTCCTACATTTACAAAATTTGACACATTCAAACGGCTTAAACTTTTGGGAAGTTCAAATCCATCACCAATTACTTTCGAAGGCGTAGACTTAAAAGTCTCTGCAAAATTAGATTCTGGCTCAGCTATTATACCAGACAGCATTTCATCAAAATTAGCATCTGTGCCTATGTCATCAGAATTAGCAGCAAAGTCGATAACTTCTGGTTGTTGATTTAGGCTCTCATCAGACATTTGTGCGGTATAGCGTTCCACTTGATGACGACAAACTGGGCACATTTCAATGTGAGTTGAAATTACCACTGATAATGATGATGATAGTTCACCAGCTGAAAATGCGATGAGCAAGTCATCCGTTGGATGATGCTTAATCATAAGTCATCCCCTATATTGCCTTTGAGTTTAGCCACGGCTAGCCTCAACCTTGATTTAACGGTACCAAGAGGAATATCTAAACATTCAGATATTTGCTCTTGTGATAATTCTGAAAAGTAAAATGCTTTGACCACACTTAACTGAGCTTCAGACAATTTATTTATGTTTTCTAAAATAAATTTCTTTTCTAAGTGATCCTCAAAGACTTTCTCTTCAGTTTCGCCTTCTATGTAAGACCATATATCTTCACTCAAATTATCTTCACGACCTGAGCGAATTTTCCTGAGGGCGTCAAAAGTAACATTCCTCATGATAGTGTAAACCCATGTATGAGCAGCTCCCTTATTAGGACAAAACAAGTATGCTTTTCGCCACACATTACTCATTGTGTCTTGGACAATATCGTTAGCTTTATCAGAATTCGAAAATTTCTGAACAGCAAACCGCTTAATTTTTGGCGCAAAATGCTGGAAAACAATCGTAGGAACCCATCAAACATGGGTAACAAATTAAGAAGAAAAATCTGAGGAGAAAAGCTTTATTTTTGAGATAATAAGTCAACCACGACAACTATCAAAATAAAATGGCGATTCTGAACAAAACAC
>NZ_JAFEUN010000162.1 GCF_016900895.1 Parashewanella hymeniacidonis | reverse complement strand
TTCTGGAAACGCTCACTAAAAACAAATTTGCTTTTGATATTTATCACCAGAGTTGGACTTCCTGCTCTGGCGAGCTCGCTTGTATTTGTGACTTTAGATCATATAGATCTGATCAGTCCCCATTATTTGTTTGGTAAAGAGTGTGGTATTGAGCGAGGTGATCAACTCGCTGTTTTTATTGCGAGTCAAATTTCAGACTTATTAAGATCGCCAACAGAATTGTTAAATGATCTTCCTGTTCTGCCCAGTTCGCTAAATGAAATTTCTAGACAGTTAAAAAATGATGAGTTCGATGCTATCAGTATTGTTAAGTTGTTGAATGAAGAACCTGTCATTGCTGCTAAAGTGATTCAATTAGCCAATTCAAGTGCCTATAAAAAAGGTGAAACTCCAATTATTAGCTTGAAGAAAGCATTTCTAGCTCTAGGGGCTAATGGCCTTAATGAAGCAGTAATAAACGGATTTGTTAAACAGCTCATTCCACAAAATAATCTCTACTTTCAATTTTATGGCGTCAAGCTATGGCAACACAGTGTAACTACAGGGAAAATCGCAAAAAACTTATTGGAGCAATCCGGCCGTAAAGAATTTGGTGCTGAGGCGTATTTGCTCGGATTGATGCAAAATCTAGGCAATATTGTAATTTATCAACTGTTACTCGATGCCTTTTCTGTTGTACCTCCGGAGTGTGAGCCAGGTTCAAGGCATTTTAAAAAGGTGCTAAATCAATATTCAAAAAAGCTGACCCATCAAATTGCCTATCATTGGGGGTTTCCAGAAAGAGTAGTGATGAGTTTAGAGAAGCAATCTCTGATTCATGATCGTAAAGTGCTTGAAGTTGTATTTCAAACTGATTTTTTGAGTGGCTATATTTTTGAAGCAAATGTGATAAGCCAAGCGTTATTGCTAAAGCGGCAAAGTAAATTCCAAGCCAAAAATGTCTACGAGCAAGCTAAACAAAAATTGTATAGTCCCGAGGCGATTGCTTCTCTAGACTCATTATTCATTGAATTAAATACTGAAGTTGCTTAATGATATTGATTTGAACTTATAATCTGAGTGTTTTTGAGGGGGGTTCTTGAAATAAGGCTTTGTATTCTTTTGAGAATCTTCCAAGTTCGATAAACCCCCAGTTTAAGGCAATATCTATAACTTTAAAGCGTTTTTTTTCAGAGTTCTGTAACTGTTTCCTTGCTCCATTTAACCTAATTAATCTTAAGTACTTGATTGGGGTAACTCCAAACTGTTCCAAAAAACCGTACTGCAAGCTTCTTTCACTCATACCTGCAACGTTGCACAAGGTTGCAATATCAGGAAGTAAATGCGCATTATGGTGCAAGTAATCAACAACTTTGTAAACGCCAACTTGCCTTTTGGACTGTGATTTTTCTAACGATGTTGAGGCTATGGGGTCTATAAGCGTATCGAGTGTCACTTGCAAGGTTTCAGAGCTTAATAAAGCCGCTGTTTTAGTTAATCCATTAAGATTAATGTTCCGAGATAGGCTCATGATCTTATTCAATTGATTTGAAAAGTAGAGCGATTTTTGTGGTGTCACCTCGATAATACTACTTTGCAATAACGAATCAGGCAGTTCTCGATTAAATATTTGTTGGTATTTTGAAGATAAATATTCCTTCAAGAATACGGCTCCGATATAATCTAAATTATCATCGTAAACCATTTCCCAGCTGCCTCCACTTGCTTTACAGAAAGTATGGTTACGTCTTTCTTGGCCACAAAAACGGAAATTACTTGAATGGATTAAAGGGAACGCAAATGGGATGTACTGAGAGTTCGGTGTTGCTTGAATCATGCCACCAGTAGTTAGCGCTTCTCGCATAATTTGCGCTGAACCAAGGTTAACCTCGTTGTATCGAACGTTGAGGTTACCTGTTTTAAGTTGGGTATAATGACGGTTCTTATTCGGCTGAAAATGAGAAAGCTCTTCTAAGTTGTTTGTTTCTATACTTCGAAAGTGGCTACCAATTTCAAACATTTATTACTATTCCTGGGCGGGTAATATGAGTTTTAATTTAACGATTATTTTACCTTGTTGAGTTTTGAAAATGGAAGTGTAATAAATATTTATATTTCTTTTATATGGTTTGTTATAAAAATATATGAGTTCACAACAGAACAACCCTTTACATGGGAAAAGGCTCGACGCTATATTGGAAGAGCTTCAACAAGAGTTTGGCTGGAATGGTCTTGCAGATAGAATCAATGTTAACTGCTTTAAGAGTGACCCTTCCATTAAGTCATCACTTAAATTTTTAAGGAAAACCCCTTGGGCTAGAGATAAAGTTGAACAGCTTTATACTGATACTTTTTGTAGAGTTGATCCTTGGGGGAGTGGAAGGTAGGTAATGTAATAACCATACTCGTTGTCATGTTAGATATTGATGTAAGGTATAGTGAGCTCATCGTTGCTTCCGTGTTATTGGACGAATTATAGGCGGATTAACAGTTCCAGTTTTTCTAATCCAGTACGACGTAATTGATTTAAGTTTATATCTTTCAAACTTACAATATCTTCTTTACATAGACACTCAGGAGCAACTTTTTTCGTCATTGGCTCGTTATTAATATTATAAAAAGAGCGGTCATTGAGAATGAACGCAGAAAGACCTTCTATTGACATTAATACTCAATATGGTTTGTGTATAAATTCTTTCTTGTTCACACAAGTGTTCCTAATATTTACTGCAACTGCAACTGCAACTGCAACTGCAACTGCAACTGCAACTGCAACTGCAACTGCAACTGCAACTGCAACTGCAACTGCAACTGCAACTGCAACTGCAACTGCAACTGCATTGTTGAAGTTTATCGGTTGGACAGTTATTGAGCAGCGATAAGAGCTTAGGTTCATTTCTACTGATTGGTCACTTATTTCAGAGCCTTCGATACTGGAAAGCATGCATTCAGCCGCCTTTTCCATTAAAGGCTTCTGGTGGTGCTGCTTGAGTAATGCCATATTTTTATTCGTGTCTGTATAAGGCATTGATAAAAGCCAACTCATAATCTTTGCATTATTAAGTACACTCTGGATTTGCTAACTCTTTATAGAGTTAAGAAAGATACGGCAAATAGATCTAAAAAAAGCGAAAATGCTTGATGCAGTTAGCCTTCTATCTGCTGAGGGAGTTATATCCCAGTTATTTCCATTAAGTGAGACTGAAAAACCACCTGAGGTTGAGTCTTCTACCTTGTTACAAGATAGACCCCAAGCTTCTTGTACAGCATTTCGAGGTGTAAAAACAGGGGAAGTCATTTTAGAAACTGTTATATTCAGAAGTATTGCCTGTAGCATACTTTTTATTCAAACTTATTTACTAAGACTAATAATGCTTTTTAACCTTAGGTCAATCTGAAATCATTTACCAAATGTTAGTGCAATAAAGCAATGAGTTTTATTCTGCAGCATCTAATGTCTAATGTCTAATGTTTAATGTTTGAGCCTTCAACGAGATAATTAAAGAAATACCAATGAAATCCAAACGAGGTCGTTTAGACCGATTTATTTGTAAAGCGTTACAAATTCCAAAAAAGCAGGTGCGAATGTATCTACTTGAAAAAAGAATTAAAGTTAATGATGTGGTGGCTGACGCACTGGATATGCAAGTCACTGAGTTTGACAAAATTCAGTTGGACCATCAGCTTCTAATGGAACATCAGCCCATTTATATCTTAATGAACAAGCCTGTTGGAGTTGTAAGTGCAACAAAAGATGATCTTCATAAGACCGTCTTAGATTTAATTGATCACCCAGACAAAGCTCAATTACATATTGCTGGCCGGTTAGACTTGAACTCATCTGGTTTGTTGCTTCTCACCAATGACAGTAAGTGGTCATCTCAATTAATGTCACCAGATGCAAAAGTAACAAAACAATATTATGTGAAGTTAAGAAATCCTGTGAGCGAGGATTATATATCAGGTTTTAACCAAGGCTTTTACTTTGAATATGAAGATATTACGACTAAACCTGCCAAGTTAGAAATCCTATCCGATTTTGAAACGCTAGTGACTTTGAGTGAAGGTAAATACCACCAAATCAAGAGAATGTTTGGTCGTTATCGAAATCCAGTAGAGTCTCTTCATCGTATTTCGTTAGGGCATATCAATTTACCTGATGAACTTAAGCCTGGTGAGTGGCGATTAATGAAAGAAAATGAAATCGATCAGATCGATACCTCAAGTAGCAAATGATCGATAAATCACAAAAACGTTGTTTGAAATTGAATCGTTTATTTTGTGGTTGATAATGACATCAATATGAACATGGTCAGCGAAAAAGATGAGTACGAATAAGCAACTAGAAGATTATAGCAACGATGAGCTAAAGCAAATCAGTCAAGATGAGAGTGTCGAGCCAATTTGGCGAAGACAAGCTGATAAGATTATCGCTATGAGAGAGTGGGAAAAAAGGAATATTGAGGAGACCGACTATGTGGTTGGTTGCCTCGAACGGAGAGGATATAAAGTCACCGTTACCAATAAAATTGTTGCAGAAAGTGAAGACGAAAGACGTGTGATGTACTTATCTGATTCAAGTTTGGTCATGGACGACAATGACGAGTGCATAAGCATTGATGACTTTGCACTTTGGTTAGATAGTTAGCTGTTGAAGCACTTTATGTTGTTCTGCAGATAGTGGTTTTAAATTGAAACAGGTAGTGGTTTTAAATTGAAAATAGTAACAATATCGAAATATTTATCTAGGGGCTGTTGATCTTTGTTTAATCATTCAGCTGAGCAATACATCGCCTTAATCGAGGCGGAAATAGTGCAATTTAGTCATCTAAATAAACTATTTTTAACACAGAGTAAGGCGATTTAGACTCAGCCCGTAGGGCAATGGTTATTTTTAACGCTATCTGCATTGTCACTGCGCTCATTTAGAAGAACTAAATAACGCTTGTTCCGCTTTGCTATCGTCAAAAAATAATCATTGCTGAAAATATCAACAAAGATCAACAGCCCCTAATATTTTGTAGCATTTTGAAATAATTATATGTTTATAAAATGTATCAATTATGTTATTGATATTTTTCCTAGATTAAAGGACAGGAGGTCAGAGGAGTACTCCTAGTAAACCAATTTGAGGGAACAACATGAAAACATTTAAGTTGAATGTGCTTTTTGCTGCCATTACTGCAACTGCAGTTTCATCTTACGCAAGTGCGGCTGATGACAATAAAGAAGAAGTTGAACGTATAGAAGTAACTGGATCGCACATCAAGCGCACCGACATGGAAGGTCCTAATCCGATCACGAGTTTATCTGTCGAGGACTTACAAGATACTGGTGCTACAGATCTTATTGGAGCACTGTCGAAGTTACCTATAGCTGGTGCTGGAACCTTCTCTACTCAAGCAAACTCGAGTGATGATACTGCAAATGGTGGTTCGAGCGTTTCATTGCGTGGGTTGGGTGCCGATTCAACCCTAATTTTGGTTAACGGACGTCGTGTTTCTGTGAGCCCATTTGCGAAAGGCATTGATACAGCTTTCGTTGATATCAACAATATCCCAATTGCAGCAGTCAAGCGCATTGATATATTGAAAGATGGTGCGAGTGCTGTTTACGGTTCTGATGCTATTGCTGGCGTGATCAATATTGTTTTACGAAATGATTTAGATGGTGCTGAAATCAGTGCGCGCTATGGCGATACAACTAGCGGAGGTGGTGAAGAACAAAACTTGAGTATTGTTTGGGGTAACCAAGCTGAAAAAAGTAACCACACATTTATCTTAGATTATTTCAAGCGTGAAGAAGTGCTCTACGGTGACAGAAGTTTTGCAGCAACAGCGAACCAAAAAGCTCGCACGGGTGATCCTTATGCGACAGATTTTAGAAGCTCCTCTGGCTATCCAGGAACGATTGCACTAAAGAGTGATCCAACAAACCGTATGGCTGATACCTTTGGTAATGATGTTTGTCCAGCCGACCAAATTGTTGGTGATCTATGTCGCTATGACTATGCGCCCGTTATGACGATGATCCCTGAAGCTGAACGTTTCAGCTTTAACTACATGGGGCGATATGACATTACGGATACAATGCGCGGCTTCGCTGAGCTTAATGGACAAAACGGTCGCAGTTTAGTGCGTGGTGCTGGTAGCCCAAGTTTCAACGAATTATTCATGGCTGGTGTCAATCCTAATCATCCTTTTGCTAATCAAGCTGATCACGAGTTTCATGGTCAGGATCTCACAATGAGACGACGAATGGTTGATATAGGTAACCGTGCTAAAGACGTCGATAGTGATTATTACCGTGTTATCTTAGGCCTTGAAGGTGAAATTGCTGAAGAGTGGAGTTGGGAAGTTGCGTACAACTACATTAAATCAAAATCAGTAGAGCGTGGTATTGATGGTTTCCCGAATAAACGCCGATTACAAGAAGCGATCGATAATGCAACTTATGATCCATTTGAGCCTTCTTCCAACTCTCAAGAAGCTTTAGATTATATGGAACCCATCAAACATGGGTAACAAATTAAGAAGAAAAATCTGAGGAGAAAAGCTTTATTTTTGAGATAATAAGTCAACCACGACAACTATCAAAATAAAATGGCGATTCTGAACAAAACAC
>NZ_JAFEUN010000161.1 GCF_016900895.1 Parashewanella hymeniacidonis | reverse complement strand
ATCAATGCTTCTTTTTCAGCGCTGAACGTACTCAAATTTGAAGATATTAAAGCAAAAAATGTTACTGGTGAAACGGTCATATCAATCGCCTCATGGAAACGTCGTAAGTTCAATCAGCACTTGGTAAATTTAGTTTTCGGTAAGTTAGGAATAGACGTGAGTGATGAAAAAGTATCTCAGGTTTATAGTGAAATCAGTGAGTACGGGACAATTGCTGCATAAAACTGTCTGCGGTATTGTCAAAAGAAAGATTATTTTTTTACTGGTCGCTTCCAGCCATAAAGGTTGCGTTGTTTTCCGCGAGCAACAGCTAACTGCTCATCTTCTACTTTAGATGTTACTACCGACCCCGCTCCCACCGTCGCCATCTTACCAATTTCAACCGGCGCTACGAGTGATGAATTTGAGCCAATAAAAGCACCATCATCAATCTGAGTCAGTGATTTGTTCACACCATCATAGTTACAGGTAATGGTACCTGCACCGATATTGACTCTTTCACCGATTTGAGCATCGCCAAGATACGTTAGATGCCCTGCTTTTGAACCTTTGCCTAACACTGATTTTTTCATTTCAACAAAATTACCAACATGAGCATCTTGTTTCAGTTCAGCTCCGGGACGTAAACGAGCAAATGGCCCTGCACTGGCGTCTTCGCCAACAACAGCATTTTCGATGATAGAATATGGTTTTATCACTGCATTGTCAGCAATAGTACTGTTGATAATGATAGCGCCTGCGCCAACTGTCACGCTATTACCAAGTTTAACTTCACCTTCAAACACCGTATTAATATCAATCATCACATCCATACCTACTTCAACATTACCTCGAATGTCGATGCGGTTTGGATCGCGTAAATTGGCGCCTGCAAGCATCAGTTTTTCAGCTTCACGTAATTGATAAGCTCGTTCTAACTGAGCCAGTTGCACTCGGTTATTAGCGCCTTCTACTTCAATCGCTGATTGTGGTTGCGCAGTACTGATTTCAACACCATCACGATGCGCCATAGCAATGACGTCGGTAAGATAATATTCACCTTGAGCGTTATCAGAAGATAATTGTCCCAACCAAGATTTTAATTGTTTGCCTGGTAATGCCATAATGCCTGTATTCACTTCTTGAATAGCAAGTTGCTCACTATTCGCATCTTTTTGCTCAACAATGCCCACAACGTTACCGTTTTCACGAACGATACGCCCGTAACCCGTTGGGTTATCAAGGTAAACCGTTAAGATTGCTAAACCATTATCAGGTTTGGCTGTTAACAATGATTCTAATGTTGATGTTTGAATGAGTGGCACATCACCATAAAGTACCAATACAGTATCATCATCAGTGATGTGATCATTTGCTTGAGCAACGGCATGGCCTGTACCCAACTGCTCCGCTTGCAATACCCAATTTAGTGCTTGTTCTTGAATCTTGGCTTGTAACTTATCGCCACCGTAGCCGTAAACAAGATTAATGGTCTCACTACCAAGGTTTTTAGCCGTAGCAATAACATGCTCAACCATAGACTTGTGAGCAATCGGGTGCAGAACTTTCGGGAGATCTGAACGCATTCGGGTACCTTTTCCCGCCGCTAAGATCACTACATTTAACGCCATCATCATATCCTTTGTGAAAATCTAAATGGATTTTACAAGAATAGGAGAGATTCGGCACGTAAAAGGTTTAGAAATTGGATGAGGTAACACTTTTAAGCTCTCAGCCTGATTAACCAAGCTTCGCACTTCTCTTTTAAAGGGAATAGGAATAGGAATAGGAATAGGAATCGGGATTGTCGCTATAGAATCATTTTCCTCTGTGTTGATATTGATTTTAGCTTCTTGATAACCATCTACCACTTCAGTCGCCTTTGGCTCTGCACTTAAAGAGGGGGGAGTAGGGTTTATTCCAACTGACTCCACACGAAATTCATTTTGTTTACTCTTAGATAAAATATCTTTCCTTAACTCTTCTAATTTACTCACACCTTCTCTGTGCTCTTCTTCCTCTTGTGACACTCTGTCAAAAACAACTTCTTCCGTTCCAAGAATGCTCTTCGCTTTATGATAATCATCAGGCAACTGCGCTTGTGGCCAGAGCTGAAAAATAGGGTATGGTACATGGATAAAGTTGGAGAATCTTTGTGCATGAGTAAAGGCTGCATCATCACTTGCTCTACAATTTTTTGCAATGGCATGCATGCCATTTGCGGCTGAATTTTCAGCAAAAGGCAGCCCATCACCTCCACGTTTAATTGATTGCCAATGAAATAAAGCACACCCCATATCAGCCAAAGAAATGCTCAGCATACCCATGGTCAAAAATGCGAGAGGGCCTATAATACCTCCAGAACTTATCGTGCCAAATACTGCCATTGACGCTCCAACCATAAGAAGTGCACTCGTAGCCAATTTCTCCCAAAATCGCTTTTTAGCTACGTTAATTTCAGCTTTTTTTAGATATCTTTTCGCTTCATCTAATGCTTCTTTAGCCGTTTTCAGTAATCTTTCGTTTTCCTCAAGCTTTTCGATGACGGGATCGAGTGGAACATTACTTAAATCAAAATTTTGATTTTTAGCCTTGCTTTCCAGTGCTTCTGTATGGGCAACAATCTTAGTGTTGAGATCACGAACGCTTTCTTCAAGCTTTTCACATTCGGCTTTAAATTTAAAAACTTCCTCTACTAACTTTGTCGACTTATTAGGGTTGTTAAGCGCAAAATCTAGTCCTGCACCTGGTGCACCAAACGTTAAGTTTGCGACCGTTAATATCACACGTTTAGGAATGGATATTCTTCTTGCCCAAGTAAAAGCCGTTCCATCCTCGACACCACACGCTTTCATTAAATAAAAGGCAGTATTACCGATTGAATCAGCTCCTAAAGTAAGACCTTCTCCTTCTTCACTCTTATTTTTTAGGCGCCAATCAATCAAGGCAGTAATGGAGTCTGCTGCAAACAATAGTGCAACAGAACCAACAATAACACCGATGACAATAGGTAAAGCGGCACCGCCACTGGCAACGACAGAGCCTATAGATAATCCAACGCCAAGCAGAACAAACGGAATAGCAACCATTCTGAACAAGAAGCTTTTTCGAGCGATATTTACACTATTTTTTTTGGCTTCTTCAAAATTACTTTTCGCACTTTCGACACTGCGCTCTCTTACCTCACTGGCGGAATCACGAGTATTACTTGCAGGCGTTAAAGGCACTACGTTTTGAAAGTTATCTCTGTGTATATCCTCATCATTCGAATCTACTGTATTTTTTGAGATGTTAGATACTGAATGTGAGTAGGGATAGGGGTATGAGCCATCATAAGGTTGATGACAAGCTGGCAAGCACATAAATAGGAACTCCAAACAAACATCGTTTGAATGAAATCCCGCATTCAATACAGATATAAAAAAGGAAAGCCTGATCCTGACCTTCCTTTACATTTTAACTTGCTATTTTATATACAAAAACACTATTCTAAGTTAATTCCAATTCCGTCAGTGTATATTCAGGCTGAAAGTTTAAATTTTGCAACCAGTTGACTCAATGAATCCACCTTGTTTGACAGTTGTCGTGTTTCAACAGCAGCTTCGGTAGTTGTAGCTAATGACTGACCTGTAACTCGAGCAATGGCGTCCATATTCTCAGCCACTTCACCTGACACAGCAGATTGTTCTTCACCCACTGTAGCTATAGATTGAATATTCTCGGCAACATTTTGTGCGTTCGTCACTATTTCATTGAGTGCTCCACCCGCTTCTTCGGCTAACTCTACACCTTGCTGCACTTGCTCAATACTGGAATCCATTTGATGAATAACTTGCTCTGTTTGTTTCTGCATTGCGCTAATGGTCGACTTAATCTCTTCCGTTGCTACAACGGTTCGTTGCGCAAGCTGCCTTACTTCATCAGCCACAACCGAGAACCCTCGACCATACTCACCTGCACGAGCAGCCTCGATTGCTGCGTTAAGCGCAAGTAAGTTCGTTTGATCAGCAATACTGCTAATTACCGTCACAATGGAGCCAATTTCTTCACCACGATTACCCAACTCTTTCACTGAAGAAGTTACATCGACGACGACACCATCAATTTTTTGCATACTTGAAATGGTTTTATCGACAACGGATTGTCCACGAGTAGCAACCTCTTCAGTTTGTACTGCACCATCTGCCGCCCCCATACTACTTTGCGCTACATCTCTGATAGAAGCTGACATTTCCTCAATTGCTGCTGAAACCATGTCTGCTTGCTGACTTTGTTCTTCCATATTTTTAGCAATTCGATTATTTGCCTCGGTTAGTTGCTCACTGCCTTCAGATACTTGATACATCGCACCATTTACTTCACTGATCAACTCATTCAATGAAGATGACATTTTATTTACTACACACGTAAGCTCACCCAACTCATCATTACTGTTAACTGACAGCGGCTTACCACTTAAATCGCCATCTGCTACAGCTTGAGTTCGTTGTAGAATTTGATTTAATCCAGATGATATTTTTTTCGAAATCAATGTTGCTATTAAAGCTGAGACAGCAATGGCAATGAGCGTTGAGATTAACTGAGCCCAAAACGTTGTGACTTCAACGTCTTTAACCCTAATTAAATCATTCTTAACAAGCTTTTCTTGAGACTCTTTTATATCCGCAAGTAAAGATTTTATTTTTGCTACACGTGGTGCAGCCTCTGATGCTAATAAATAATTTGCTTTATTCCAATCATCAGCTGATCTAAGGTCGAGTATTTTTGTTGGTAATGGAGAAAAAACACTCTTGTTTTTCTTATAGGAAGACCAATGCTGTTGTTGACTAGGTGAAAAAAGAGCCTGCTGTGCTAAAACATGTTGATATAGATTTTCGTGATGTTTCCACTCTTTATTAAACTTCGCTTCATATTTATTATCTCCTGAAAGGAGGTATGAGCGGATGCCAGCAAGTGACAATTCAAACGAATCTCTTAAGTCAGCGACACTTTTCAATAACATTTTACGTTCAGGAGTCGCTGACAAACCTTCCTCTATATCCAGTAATTCTGTTAATGATGCAATTTTCAACTCCGCAAGAGGCATTGCTTCATCGATTAACAAAGAATAAGAGGGGATATTGTTTTTATCATGAGCAATCATTTCTATTTGTGTTTGGGAGTCTTTAAATTCATTAATTAATGATTTTATTTGGATAAATTTGCTCTTATCTTCACTGCTTTCCCATCGGGTAGAAAACAAACTAATGTCTTTAATCGCACTATCAATATCATTCAATGACTGTTGACGATTAAGCTTCATTTCTTCACCAACTTCAGGGTCTTTCCCTAAAATCATATAACCTCGTAATGAGGCTAAAGAATCATTCACTCCGTTTAATAACTTCCAACCACTCACCTTTGTAGGAAAGCGCAGATCAACAAGCTGATGTTCTAACTCCTGCATTTTCTTGATTTGGAAGTGACTAATTACGGCATTAATAATAAGAAATAAGACAATGGCAGAAAAGCCCAGTCCGAGTTTGTTTCCGATGGAAAGCTTCATTGATAAATCCTTTTATTCAAACAGCTAAAGCGGTATCAGATAATGAGTATAGTCGAGTTTAAAAATTATACCCGTTACTCAAAGCTCCTTGAGATAAAGAGATAATAAAAGGGTTTAGGTGACCTTCTGCAGTAGTTTAGTTGTAAAGAATATCAATACTAAAAAATGCCCAATAACACTCACAAAAAGACCTTCAAAGAGAAGGCCTTTTGCTTTTGATAATCATTAAAATTTATTTGGAATAATTACTTTCTGTTGGGTGATAATCAATTGAAATCGTACCACCTGGTAACGCTTTAGAGTTATTATTTTGGTACCATACATAATAATAGCCACTTTGTTTTGATGGTTTTATATCACAAAATAAAGGACTATTAGGTTGCTGGTCATTACTAATGACGCAAACATCTTTTGATTCTCGAGTAGATGGGATTTGATTTGCTTCACCAACGACGAGTTTACTCACGCCATTTTCAGGATGAAGAGTTATCCTAATTTTATTTTTGGGTACCGCCAAACGGTAACAATTAGAGTTTTGCTCTTTTGATGCTTTTTTTCCACCTACCATTCCTAAAGATTGTTCTCCAGTTGATTTAAATACGGGAGTATTGGTATATGACTCTTCATCAGTAAATTCTTTACTACAGTATGTAGAAGGCTGTTCAACTGGTTGAGCCAATTGCACGAGATCGGTTACCAATTGCGCTGATTGGTTTGGCGTTAAAATTGTAAAATCAATATTTGCTGAGTCTGAGCCAAATATTGATCGCTGTATTACTCCCTTATAAACACCAGCTTTGACTGAGCTGATAGTGCAATCGTTGTTAAAAGCAGGAATAGCACAATCATTAAACCCATCATGTTTATCTGAAACAACCCTTGTAATATCCGGATATCCAGCTGCTTTTATTGCCATTAAAATTGAGGAGCTAGAAGAAGAAATTTTTAAATTATTCACACCTTTAGGCACTACAACAGTGAAACACTGATAATCCCCTTTTTTATCAATGGCTACCTTTGTATCTTTATTTAATTGAACTTTAATACTCGATGCTGCAGTTTTTCTTAATTGACAATCATGCAGCATAATCCATATCCTGAAATTTTTTTACATGAAATTTTAACGAATTGGTTTCTTCCTGATGACCTAAATCTCTGCCTGCCAT